>CAZFZC010000035.1:0-9688 GCA_964523155.1 uncultured Methanosarcinales archaeon | reverse complement strand
GAGGAATCGTGAAGAGCCCGCAGTCGCTCGCAGAGTACATGGATTCCAAGGGGCTTCGACGAGAACATTGCAGTAACAGGAACCATAAATTCAGGCGGCCTGATAGGGTCTGTCGGCGGTCTCGTGCCAAAAATTGAGGCTGCGGCGCAAAACAACCTGAGCCTTGTTATGATTCCCCAAAACAGCAGGGATTTTGCTGCAAATGATTCCAATATAACTGACCTTGCTGAGTATGGCAGAGGCCTTGGCATAAATGTGACTGAGGTCTCAACAATAGGTGATGCGCTAAGGATACTTGTCGGCAAAAGCCCGGTGCCAGAGTACACTGAAATTGAGATTGACACCGGCTATACCATGCTGATGGAGAGGATTAGCAGGAGCCTTTGCAACAGGACAGAACAGCTTTTTGCCAGGGCAGGGGAAGAAAACAGCAGCCTGTATCTGTCAGCCATGAATCTGTCGCAGAAGGCGCAGGAAGCAGCAGGTGCAGGCTATTACTATGCTGCCGCAAGCCACTGCTTTGGGGCAAACATTATGCTGAGCCGCGAAATCCTGGTTGAGGAAAACCCGGGCCAGGGCGGGCTTGTCCAGAGAGTGAATGCAAAGCGCGCTGCATTTGAGCGCTATGCCCAGGACTTTGAAAAGATTGGCAGGGAAACCATTACAGACCTGCAGACCTACCAGATTGTAAAAGAGCGCATAGCCGAGGCGCAGGAGAGCCTGGATGATGCTGTGCAAAGCCTTGGCGATAACGAGACAGATGCTGCTTTCTACAGCTTTGCATATGCTGTTGAGCGCTTCAACAGCGCTGTGTCATGGAGCACGTTCATGGGCACACCGGGCAGAAAGATTGCCCTTGATGATGAGGCAGTCAAAAACTCCTGCGTACAGAAGCTTGCCGAGGCACAAGAGAGGTTCCAGTATGTCCAGCTGTACCTGCCAAACCGGCTTGGGAACACAAGGGCGGGCCTGGACAGGGCGTATGGCTTTCATGACCAGGGAAGCTACGAAATGTGCCTTTTTGAGGCATCCAAGGCAAAAGCAGAGGCAGACACTGTCCTTAGCAGCATTGGTGTCATGGAATCCGAGATACAAAACCATGTCAGGGGCAAGCTTGGGCTTGCAAAAATGCAGGTGGCAAAACAGGCTGCAGCCGGCAATTTCCCTATTCTTGGCTACAGCTATTATGAGTATGCGGCAAGGCTTGCAGACTATGACCCGTACAGCGCCCTGGTATATGCGGAATATGCTCTTGAGCTAAGCAACCTGGAGATGTACTTTGGCACACCGAAGCAGAGGCTCCTTTGGCCAGCAGACTGGAGAAAACTTGCCCTGTTCGTGCTGGGGGCTGTATTCGGTTCGCTGTTCACAGCAGGAATGCTTAAAATGCGATCTGACAGCCATGTAAGAATCAGAATCCGGCGATAAAAACCCTTGCAAACACCCACGAATGGGTGTTTGCGCGGGAAAAAGAGGTGATCGTGATATTACTGTGGAGTAAGTAACCTTATATTTAAATCTTTCGGATTTTGTGCATTTTAAAGTAGTAACAGTATTGACCAAGAAGGTACAAAAATGGCATGCAAAAGATGCAGGAAGCCCACTGGGCAGGAGTTTTGCAGCAAATGCCTGGCAGGAATTGTGGAGAGGCGCGCCCGAAAGATACTCTCCCGGCTTAAGGGCCGGCTGATTGTAACAGACCCGCTTTCATCGCAGATTGTCGGCACCCACAGGGAGGCTGTGTTTAGGTTCCTTCCCCTGAATAGGGCGCTGGTTCTTAGGGCCAAACCAGGGCAGGTGGTGCTCGCTGCGCTGTCTGCGGACTATTTGGTGGGGCTTTATCTTGAAAGGCTATTTGAGGGGAAAAAGCCCGCAGTAAAAAAGGGCATTGCCAGCCTGTTTGCGACAACCACAGAGACTGAGCTCAGACAGTATGCCGGGCACAGAAAAATCCGCCTAAAACAGCGCCAAATTCCCCTACACTCCTTCACAGCAGGCGTTGAGGCATCAGCAAAGGGCAGCATCCAGAGCGCTGCCAGGGGTATTTTAAATGCCTAGAACCGTTGTGTTCACAGCAGTCATTGTTCTCATGATTGCCGGCCTTCTGGCAATGCTTTTTTCGCTTCTGGGCTCAGTTGCCATACTGCCGAGGCTTTCCAACGCCACTGCGCCTGCAAATACCATGGACAACCCGCACTCTCTTGTCAGGATAGAAAAGGTGTATTACCATACCAGTCCCGGCGAACACCCCTGCAACGGAACTCCTGAAAGGTTTGTTATCCTCAAGGCTGTCTACCGGAGCTCCACTGCGTCGCAAACCTGCATTGTGAGCGTGGACGGCAGGGTCCAGAAAACAATCAACCTGCTAGACTATGACTGCGGCCTCGACTGCTCAAAGGAAACAGCCCTGCTAATTGATGTTAGGCCCCAGGACACCTCAGAGGCCCATGACATAAACCTGTGCTGCTCACAGTTCTGCGCCCAGTCCAGGCTTGCGGCACTGTGCCCTCAGTAGCTGCCGAGAATGTAGCCAATAACCAGGCCTATTACAACACCTATCAGGATATCCCTGACTGTCGCATGCAGGCTGCGCTTGAGAGTTGCGAAAGGATGGACTGTCTCTGCTGCCTGTTCCCCGGGCACTGCAGGCGGCTTTTCAAGGTCATCAGGGACATTGTCAATGCCTATCCCCTCGGGCTTTATTGTGTCAAGGCCTTCCCTGATTTCCTGCACTTCCTCTTTTTTTTCCAGGTCAGCCAGCCTGTCGGCCAGAATCTGCTTTGTCTTTAAAAAATCAGTCGTTTCCCCAAGAGCCCTTGCCAGTTCCCTGTCTCCAACGCTGTTCTCAATCCAGTTTGCGAAGTCGTTTTTCTCAGAATTGACATGCTTCTGAAAACTTGCAGGGCTTATCTCATTGAGAACATCCAGGAGCTCATGCAGGTTGCTTATCTCTTTGCCGTAGTCAGTCTTAAACGTCTCCTCGGGCCGCACAACACTGACATTCTCCGCCATTTGCCTACCTCAGGAGGTGCCTTAGCACCTGCAGCTCAGCTTCCATTGGGCTTGTGGCAGACATCAGCTTGTCTGCAAGGCCAGGCTCCTTCACGCATGTTCGCAGCCAGTTTGAAAAATCGTTTCTCTCCGAATTTGCATGATGGGCATACACACCATTATCCATGGCTGAAAGCTTCTTTGCAAGCATTTTCACGCTGCCTATCCTCTCGCCTGTGCAAAGAACAAAATAATGCTCAGGTTTGAGGCTGGACGGTTTTTTCACCCTTTTTTTCTTCATAATGCTCACCCCTTATTATACTGCACGGCGCCCACATTTAAATATTTTACGGCTGGGCAACAAGTTCGCTTGGTTTTTCGCTGATAGGCGGGCTTGCTGCTTCCGCAGGTTTTTGGCCCATCTCATTAATCCTGTGGACCATGTCATTGAGTATGTTCATAAATGCGATGAAGCTTTCATAGGGGCTGTCATATGGGTTGAAGTACTTGTGCACATCGCCGTCGGCAAACCACTTGGTGCACATATAGTAGAAATGGTCGCTTGTCTGCAGCCTGCGCCAGTCTTCAATCAGCCCTGCGTCCTGGGTTTTCATAACTGCGTCTTCAATCCTGTAGAGCTCGCTGATTGAGTTGTGCTGCATGCTGTTTCCCAGCCACGCTGACAAATCACGCTCAATGTCCGCCCAGGATACAAAATTGTGGATGTCAATCTCTGCCCTTGACAGATACCTCTCTATCGCCTGGGCAGGGGTTAGAAAGTCGTTGTCAGGATGCCTGAGAACCTCCGTTGGAAAATGGCGGAGAAACTCGAATATGCCTGTGTCTTCCCACTGGTGCTCGCCCAGTGTCTCATAGTCCATGAAAAGGTTCACAACCTCGCCGTTGCCGTTGACTGCGCTTATCCACCGGCTGAACTTGTCTGCAGTAAGGGGCCACTCTTCCCAGCCCCTGTTGCTGAACCTAAAGGCAACATCGTCGCTAAGCTTGTAATTTTTCAGCAGCAGCCGAATTTTTCTGCAGGATACGGGCGTGTAGACAAAGTTCGGGCTTCTCCATCCCAGGATATGGTCAGCGCCCTCAGCCAGAATACCCTTATAGCCCATGTTCTCAATGTAGCCTGCGAGCTCGTTGTTGTAAATGAGCTCAGTGTTCCTAAAAACTGTGGGAACCGAGCCAAAGAGCCTTTTTATCAGATTCTTGTGCTTTGCCACCTGGCGCCCAAACTCGCTCTTGGAGTACAGGAATGACAGGGAATGGTAATAGGTCTCACCCAAAAACTCAACACTGCCTGTCTTTGCAAGCTCCCTGAAGCTGTCCAGCACCTCGGGTGCATACAGCCTGAACTGCTCCAGAGCAACGCCTGTTATTGAGTAGGCGCACCGGAATCGCCCCTTGGTTTTCCTTATAAGCTCAAGAATAACGGCATTGGCAGGTATGTAGCACTTCCTTGCGACTTTCCTGCAAATCTCCCTGTTCTTTTCCTCGTCAAAATAATCGTGTCTGCTTCCTATCTCAAACACACTGTACCTTCTCAGCCTGTAAGGCTGGTGTACCTGAAAATACATGCACACACTGACCAATGTTACCCCCTTAACGCGCTCGCGTAGCCCTGCACGCCCGCGTAACCCTGCAGGCTGCTGTATATATGCGTACACCTGCGGGCAGGCTCGCTCCAATTGAATTTCCTTACTTCCCGTGACCCGTTCTCGCTCAGCTCCCTGTGCAGGCTCCTGTAGCGAAGCGCAGCCAGTATCTTGCTGCTCATCTGCTCAATGTCCCAGAAGTCAATCTTGAGGCAGTGGCTGATGACCTCGCTAACGCCTGCGTCCCTTGAAATAAGGCACGGCGTCCCGTTCCTCATTGCCTCCAGCGGGGTTATCCCGAAAGGCTCAGACACAGACGGCATGACATAAAGGTCTGCCATCCGGTATGCCCTGTCAATGTCAGGGCCACGGAGGAATCCTGTGAAGAGAACCCTGCTGCCAATACCCAGCCTTGCCGCCTCCTCAATGACATAGCGCTCCATGTCGCCGCTGCCAGCCATGACAAACTTCACATCAGGGTCCACATCCAGAACACGTTTTGCTGCGTATACAAAGTATTCAGGACCCTTCTGAAGGGTTATCCTGCCCAGGAACAAAACTATTTTGTCCGTTTTCCTTATTTCTCCGGACTGGCTATCATCGCAAAATTCAACAGCGTTATGCACAACCTCCACCTTGTCAGGGCTTATGCCGTAATGCATCACAACTTTTCCCTTAGTGTAGCTGCTGACAGCAATAATCCTGTCCGCAGCGTGAAATCCCTCGCGCTCAACGTCATAGACGTACTGGTTAACATGCCCCCCGGTCCTGTCAAACTCTGTTGCGTGTATATGCACAACCATGGGCTTACCTGACTGCTGCCTGGCCTTGATTGCCGCAGGGTAGGTCATCCAGTCGTGCGCGTGGATAACGTCAAAATCCTCAAGAGCTGCAATGAGCCTGACCTTTTCGCTGTAGCGCTGGACCTCCTCAAATAGGTTTCTGCCGTAAAGCTCTTCATGTGAATCATGCATATGTGCCTGGCGCAGATGCGGCCGGCTGGCATAAGCCTTCTCATAGGCCTCTGACGTGATATAGGGAACCAGCAGGCTGTTAACCTCAAGCAGCTTAAGCCTGTCAGAGTCAATATAAACGCGGTCAGCAACAATCAGGTTCACATGCGAACATTTTGCCTCGCCGCTGGCTTTTGGCAGAACAAAGGTGACATTTACTCCCTGGGATGTCAGGCCTTTGGCCAGGCCCGCACACGCGGTCCCAAGACCACCTGAATTAAAGGGCGGGAACTCCCAGCCAAGCATAAGGACTTTCATTTAACCCCTCTTTGTTTTTTTGCCTATCGCTGTCTTTGCCATCATCCTTAATTAATCTGTATGAATACTTCGCAGCTATAAAATTGTCACTCAGCATATTTATATAATTTTGTAACGCCTGCACAGTAGTTTTTTCACTGAAAACATTCTGAATTTTGGAATGGGCTTGCCTAATCTGGCCAGCATGCTGGCAAAAAACATATAAATATGTCAGATAAATGACACAAACCAGCAACAACTAAACAAAAAATGGCAAATTATATCCCTGACAGGCAGGAGCGCCTGATTCTCGCGGAGCTGGTGAAAAACCCCAGGATAAGCGACAACAGCATAAGCAGGGCTACAGGCATTGCCATAAAGACAGTGAACAGGAAGCGAAAGCTCATGGAGGAGCGCGGGCTTGTCCAGTACATCTGCAGGATAGTCCACGGCCCGCCGGGAACAGGCGAATACGCCGGCAGGGCAATACTGGTTGTCCAGTTTGCCCCCGGCATATATAGGCAAAGGTTTTTGCAGAGGTACACTGAACAGAACTTTCTGTCCGGCTACAGAAAGCACATAAGCTGCATGTGGCTGGCGGAAATGGAGGGGATGCTGTGCCTTGCCATTCTTCTTGAGAGCAGGAAAGCCTCGGACATAATAGAAATCTTTAACGCTGAGCTCTGCCGGCGCCTGGAGGAAAACTTCGGAAGCGCATGCGTGAAAAGATGCATCCATCTTCCCCTGGCAGCAGACCTTGTGTACTTCAACAACTACGAGCAGGTCAGCGGCATGCAAAATGCATACGTGCGCAGCGGCCAGCCGGTTTTTGTTGGTGGCGAATAGTGAAGATCCTTGCCTTTACTGATACCCATGGAAGCATGCGCGCGCTCAGGCAGATTGCCCGGGACAGGTGGCCAAATGTGCTTGTGTGCTGCGGTGATCTGACTGTGTTTGAGCAGGACCTTGCCAGAATACTCCGGCTGCTTGGGGAGCCGGGCAGGCGTGTCCTGGTTGTGCCTGGCAACCATGAGAGCCCGGCAGGGCTTCGCAAGGCTGCTGCCAAATGGCCAAACATAACAGTCATGCACCCAGGCACTTACACTGCTGGTGATATAGTCTTTTTTGGGTATGGTGTGAACGGTTTTGCCCTTACTGACCCGGGTTTTGAGAAGGCCTTTGCCAGCCATAAAAAGGGACTTAAGGGCAAAAGGCCTGTTTTGCTGTCCCATGCGCCCCCATACGGCACCCGGCTCGACAAAGTGCTGGACACCCATTGCGGAAGCAGGAGCCTGAGAAAAGCCATAATACAGGTGAAGCCGTCTCTGGTCCTGTGCGGCCACATACATGAGAACCAGGGAAAAGCTGACAGGATTGGCAGGACCAGGGTACTAAATCCCGGGCCCTTTGGCATGAGGCTGGAGATTTAGCGTGCAAACACCATTACCCGGTCCTTGCTGTCCTCTCTCATGAGAAGGACAGCCCGGCTTCGGGGATGCTCGTCAATAACCCTGTAGCCGCTGGCAGCTGCAACGTCCCGGGCAAACTCCATGACCTCGCTGTGCAACGGCATATGATGGCCTGCCAGCCGCTTCTTGGACTCGCCAACATGCATGTATGCCTTAAGCTCGCAGAACATGGGCTGTGCGACAGTTATCTTTTCAGCCCAGCCAGGCACGTCTGCCATATTAAGCCCTCTTATCAGGGTGAAGCGCAGGCACGTCCTTGTCTTTTTCCCGATTATTGGAAACAGCGCAAGGCTCTTTTGCAGCCGTACCCAGCCGTCAGGCTCAGTGCATCTGTCAATCTTTTCAAAAAGCCTGCTGTTCGGCGCATCCACACTGAGGTACAGTTGTGTTGGGTTTGGCTCCTTCAGGGAATCCGGCTCCATGCCGTTTGTGACAAGGAAGGTTGTGTTTCCCATCCCATGCAGCTTCTGGATAAGCTCCCCCAGCCGCGGGTACAGGGTGGGTTCGCCAGCAAGGGATATTGCGAAATGCGCAGGTTTCATGGCCGCATCCAGCCTGGCCTTATCAGCATTCTCATTGCCGCCAAAGCCTGTCAGCAGCTCCCTCTGGCCAGCAAGGCAGCCCCGAATTATTGCCTCGGGCGCATCCGGCTCCTGCATCAGCGTGCCTTTGTTGTATTCCAGGCTTCTCCAGCAGAACACGCAGCGGTTGTGGCAGTACCCGAGCGCAGGCGTCATCTGAACGCAAAGGTGGCTTCTGATGCCATAGAACTGCTGCTTGTAGCATACGCCGTTTCCCCTGATGCTTTGCTTTGTCCACGAGCATATCTTCACAGCACTGTGCCTGCCGACTGTCCTGTACTGCTGCCTCCTAAGCTTTGCTAAGGCATCCATGCCGGGCCAAAACCACTTTGCATTTAAATGGTTTTGCCGGGTTTTTGCATATTAAAGCCAAGACATATAAAGGCCGGCAGCTTTAATATAGGCATGGAAAGAGAGGAAGATATGACATGCAATGACCTGTGCTTTCTCAAGGGGAAGCGCAAAAAATACAGGGATCTTGCCCGTGAAAAGGACTGCTCCTGCTAGTCGCAGACTGCACAGTCCTGGCTGCACTCAAGCTGCCTTGGGTTGGCAGGGTCCAGGTTTGTGGGAAGCACAAAGTCTCTTTGTGTGGAAATGACAATGTTCATGACAATGTCCTTGACAACCGGGTTTTTGCGCAGGTGCCTGTCAACAATTCCCTCCAGGCGGCGCAGATCGGTTGCCATGAAAAACAGGCACATGTTGTGCCTTCCGCTCCGAACGAGCGCGTTAAGGAAGAATGCGCAGTCAGAAAATTCGCGTGCCACCGACTTGGTGTCTGTTGTGTGGACATCAACCATTGCAAGGAAGAGCTTTGCCCTGGAGAAGTTTATGCCGTTAACTGTCTGAAGAACGCCCTTGTCGGAAAGTTTCTTTATCCTTGCGCTAACAGAGGGCTGAGAAAGCCTGACAGCCCCGGCAATCTCCTCCTGGCTTGCATCAGGGTCTTTCTGCAGAATGCCCATTATGAGGTGGTCGCGCGCATCAAGGCCCAGATGCTCTGACAGCCTGCTCCTGCGTTCAAATTCCTCCAGTGAACTGAAATTGGTCTGTTTTGGCATTCATAGGTACAATTGAATTTAATATTTAAATGTTATTATAAAATCAAGGTAAATCGTGTGTTTTACTTGCTTTTCATTGGCGCAAATATTAAGTATTTTTAGTGCTGCCTGGTCAGAAAAGAGAGGTGCAAAAATGAAAAAGGACAGCGAAGTTGTTTCTGTTTCACCAGATATGACAGTTGGCGAGCTTCTTTCCTGCTACCCCGGCAGTGAAAGGGTGCTTGCCAGGCACGGGTTCTTCTGCAGCGGCTGCTATGTTGCCTCCTGGGAAACACTGAAAGAGGGAGCTATTGCCCACGGCGCTGACCTTATCAGGATAATTGAAGACCTGAATTCAGGGCACATGGCAGGCGAGGCTTAAAACCGCAATCCCGGCATAAACCCTGCTGCGGAGGTGTAAGAATGAAGACAAAGGTATTTGTGGTGTTCCACAGCATATACGGACATGTGTATAGGATGGCCCAATCAGTTGCAGAAGGTGCAGGGTCAGATGAAGGCACAGAAGTCAGGCTCATGCAGGTGCCTGAAACCCTGGGCGCAGATATCCTTGAAAAGATGGGGGCACGCCAGGCAAAGAAAGCTTTTGAGAAAGTGCCGGTGGCAAAGCCTGATGATCTTGCATGGGCAGATGCGGTAATTTTCGGCACGCCGACGAGGTTTGGCAACATGAGCGCGCAGATGCGGGCGTTTCTTGACAGCACAGGCACGCTCTGGGCACAAAATGCCCTT
>CAZFZC010000034.1:0-9759 GCA_964523155.1 uncultured Methanosarcinales archaeon | reverse complement strand
AGTGGGTCGTAACTCATGGCATGGGGTTTTGGTATACTGGTATATAAATATTATCCAAATATGTTGGATTATGTTCAGAAATTTCCCAAAGAAGAGCAGCCTGCCACGTTATGCTCTGGCATCTGTCCTGCCTATCCGCCCATCCCGCCCCTCTCAGGCCGGTATTCGTGCTTTGAGCTGTATGAGCCGAAAATCTGTTCCATCAGCCTGCTGCTGCCTTCAGAAATTTTTCTGACCTGCTCGCTCCGGCTCATGTATTCGCGCTGCAAATCAAGCTTTTCATAAAGCTCAATGGCCCTCTGCAGGCTGCTGTAGCTGATGTTTTCTTCGCCTGCAATCTGGACAAGCTCGTGGTACTGGGATATTGCATACTGTATGTTGTTCTCCCTGTGCTCGGGCAGCTCTTCCTCAATAACCCTCTTTTCAAGCCCTTCTGTTTCCTTGGGCAAAAGAGGCTGCGCCCCCTGCCTGGGCTCTGGGGGCTCCTCTTTCTGCATGGCCTCCAGCTCGTCCAGGCTGGCATTTATCAGCTCTTCAGCCTTTTTCAGGTCCTTTTTCCTTTCCTCTTCGAGCTGGCGCAGTTTTCTTATTCTTTCTTCGGGAGAAAGCCTTCTGAGCTCTTCTGTGTCCAGGGCTGACATTACCAGGCTATTATCTTTTCCTTTTTTTTAAAGTTTTTGTAGAGCTGCCAGAGTGCCCCGGTTGATGCCCTCTTTGCGTTTGACACTTCCTTGGCAAACCGGACAGGGGGGATGCCTGACTTCCTGCCTCCGGACCCAAATGCTCCGAAAAGCTCACCCACGCCCTTAAAGACGCTTGCAAACGGGTCGACAGCCTTTTTCACCTCGTCAGCAAGCTTTTTTTTGCGGAATTCCGGAATGTATTCAGCCGGCTCGCCTGCCTGCAGCAGGTACCTCTCGAGCTCATCGCCAAGGCTTTCCATTGCAGCCTTGACACTTGCATCAATTGTCTCCAGGAGCTTGAAGTCATCATCCTGGTTGACCTTGAGATATGCGTCTATCTGCTCCTGTGTCCAGGCATACGCCCTTAGAACCAAGTCAACCTGGCCCAGGTGCAGCGGCCCGCGCTGGTATTCCTGGGAATAATTCATCTGCGGCTTTGTCCTGTACTCAAACCTTGCGAGAATTACGGAATATACCTTCTGGTTGCGGACAACCTCCTCCCCCCACGCCTTATGCTCAGGAAGCATCTTGGCCAGAAACTCAATTTCCACTAGGCTGCCTTCAAATGCGTTGATAAGCTCAGGGCTCTGGCTCCTTTCTGCAAGCTGCATCCTCCTGATATTTCGCAGGTATGGCTTGACCCAGCTTACATACATCTTGATAATGTCATAGTGCTGCCGCAGGTATTTCAGCGTGAATATATACCTGTTCTTTATCTCCTTGTGTGTTGCATGCTTCCATTCCATAAACTGCCTGAGCTTTCGCTTGAGCACCTCCTTAATCTTGTTGTTGAAGTCTAGGCTGTCAACAAGTCTGTCAACCTCATCCCTTGTCCTGGGGTGGATTGAGTAAAACAGGTCAGGAAGGGTTACAAACTGCAGCTCGCGTGCCATGCCGTAGACAGACGCAGGGTTTTTTGCGCCCTGCTCAACCATGTCAACCCAAATGCCCTTCAGGGTTATCTCTGCGCTTATCCTGCTGTTGCTTTCAGAACTCAAAGAGTCCTTATAGTAGTTCAGCCTTTCCTCAAGTATCCTTATTTCGCGCACCAGCTGAAAAAGCTCCTTGACCATCTTGCCCACAGTTGCAAGAAACATGCTGACTTTTTCCTGCTGCAGGCCTATCCTTTGCTGCGCTGTGCCGAAGAACGAGCTTTGTTCCGAAGCGCTGAAGATATCGTTGATTTTTGTTATGAACGGGTGTGCCTGGCCAACCCGGACCTCCTCAAGGAACCAGTAATAAACTTCCTCTATGGAGAGGTGGTGGGTCTCGTACACAATCCTGTAGCTGTGGTGGGGTTTTGGAAAGCCTGTCCTGCTGAAGACATTCTGGCCGGCATTGCTCCTGGCAATTTCCATTACCTCCTCGTCAAAACCGTTTTCCTTGAGCAGTTCGCTCCTTTCCAGTATTTGCATTGTGCCTGCCTCTTTTTTGCATCACGCAGTTATCGCAGCCGCAGCATATGTGCCATGGCCGGCCTATCCCTCAAAAAACCCTAGAAAAAGTGATATATATAATTATTGCTTTTTTGCCTGCTTTGCCTGCTGGTTCATCTCCCCTACCATTTCATCAATCTGCTTGCTGCTCATTCCGTGGGCACGCGCCCCGTCTTCTATGCTTTCGCTGACAGCCACATGGCAGCCGATGCAGTGCAGCCCCTTCTGCATCATGACCATTGCAGTCTGCGGGTATTTGTCCAGCACGTCCCCAATCCTCATGTCTTTGGTAATCTTTTCTGCTATTTTCATCACCCTCAAGTCCAAATGCCTGATTGGTTTAAATAACTTTCCCTGCTATTGCGCAGTGTGCAGGGGTTAATAAACCCGCATTCGGCCGGGCTGTGCCTCAGTTCAGGCTGTCAAGAATCCCGTGAACGTCCTTCTCTGCACTGCCAGATGTTTTTGCTTTAAGGTAGGCAACCTCGCTGTTCGATACCCTTGCCAGCCTGTCAGCGCATATCAGCCCGTATGGGTAGCCCGGCAGGGCCAGATCGCACGAATTTGCCGCAAGGCAGCCTGCAACGCGTGCATAGTCTGCTGTGCCACCTGATTCGGCAACCTCCAGGAAAAAAGCCATATGGCTTGATGCATGAAGCTTTAGGGCAATCAGCTCTGCCCTGCCGCGTTTTCTCAGGGGAAAGTACAGCCACGGGCAGGCGGGGCCATTTTCATAGAGCATCTCAACTGCGCTTCTTCCTGACTCGGTAAGCAGGCTGCTTTTCTTTCTTAAGGCTGTTGTGAGAATGTTTCTCCGGCCCGCCTCATGCACAAGCTCCATTAGCAACTGCTGCTCGTCTTCCCACCTGGTTTCCAGTGTCCCGTCAAGGACTATCATGTCTCCCGGCTCAAGAAACCTGAGGCATTCCTTTGCAATGACAATCTCTTTTTGCCTTCGCACCACAGATGCGGCCTCTACCGGGCCTGCTGGCTCGCCCAGAACAAGCATCCTGCTGTCGCGCGCCTCAAAGGTAAAGCTTTCGCCTGTCTGCAGGATTTGCGCGGCATACGCAGGGCCGGGCTGCGCCATAACCTTTACTGTGAACTCGTTTCGTATGGCGTTCTGTGTCCTTTTTCCCCGCATTATGGTGCAGGCACTTCTCAGGAGGCAGAGGGCTGTGTCCGCTGTGGCAGTCAGAGTGCCCTGCCCGCCGTCCACAAAGGCAATCCTTCCCCCTGTATCGGCCTTTGTAATGCGCCTGAAGTTGGTCTGGCTGAACAGTACTCCGCTTTCGTCAGGAAAGCTTATCCTCTCACCCAAAAACCCACTACGCGCCCCTGCTTCTTCTTTCTGCTGTTGCATGAAAACCACATTTCGTATTTTGCAGAACCTAATAAATATTGCCATGGAAAAACCAAAAACTACTGACTGGCAGCTGTTGCGGCATGGAAGTAAGGCCACAAAAACTTTTTAAATGGCTGCCAAAATCGGTTGCCTGATGGGATATGAGCTTATCATAACTGAAAAGCCGCAGGCTGCAAAAAAGATAGCAGAAGCGTTGGCCCAGACCAAGCCTGTAAAAAAAAGTGTCTCCTCTGTCCCCTACTACATCCTAAGCAGGGATGGCCGCAAAATATGCGTCGGCTGCGCAGTTGGTCACCTTTTCACAGTTGCAGAGAAAAACAAAAGCGGCTGGAAATATCCTGTCTTTGATGTGGAATGGGTTCCAACTTCAAAAGCCGGCAAAGGTGCATCCTACAGCGCAAAGTACGAAAAAGTCCTCAGGACCCTCTCAAAAGATGCAGACTCGTTTACAGTAGCCTGCGATTTTGACATAGAGGGTGAGGTCATAGGATACAATGTTGTTAAGCATATCTGCAGGCAGGGCGATGCGCGCAGGATGAAGTTTTCAACCCTGACCAGGAGCGATTTGCAGAAGGCGTACGATAATGTCTCTGCCAGCCTTGAGTGGGGCCAGGTCAACGCAGGAGTTACCAGGCATGAGCTGGACTGGTACTACGGGATAAACCTTTCCAGGGCCCTGACTCACGCAGTAAAGACTGCAGGCATGTTCAAGATTCTTTCCAGCGGAAGGGTCCAGGGGCCTGCGCTGCGGATAATTGTGGAAAGGGAGAAGGAAATCAAAAAGTTTGTGCCTGTGCCATACTGGGAAGTGCATTTGCATTGCAAAATTTCCGGCCAGAGCCTGACTGCTCTGCATGAGCAGGACAAGTTCTGGGACAGGGCAGGGGCAGAAGGGGTTATGGGGAGAGTACAGGGAAAGGACGGGACTGTCAGCGAGGTTGCAAGGAACACCTTTGCCCAGCCGCCTCCTGTGCCCTTTGACCTCACAACACTGCAGACAGAAAGCTACCGGACTCTGCGGATACAGCCTAAGAAGACTCTTGAGTTTGCCCAGGAGCTCTATATCGCCGGGCTGATTTCCTATCCCAGAACCTCAAGCCAGAAACTGCCGCCTGAGATAGGCTACAGGGAAATTCTCGGTCGCATCAGGGAGCAGGCATTCTACAGGGAGCTGGCAGAAAAAGTTCTTTCTTTTCCCGGGCTTACGCCTGCCCAGGGAAAGAAGACCGACCCTGCCCACCCGGCCATATACCCAACAGGATTCATCGCAAAAATTGACGGGCAGAAGGCCCGCCTTTATGACCTGATAATGCGCAGGTTTCTCTCGGCGTTTGCACAGCCTGCAGCAAGGGAGACTGTCCAGATAAAGATTGATGTGGATTCAGAGATTTTCCTTGCCAAGGGCACAAGGACAGTGGAACCGGGCTGGCACGTCTTTTACGGGCCGCACCTCAGGCTTGAGGAGGAGGAAATGCCTCCGGCAAAGGAAGGCGACACTGCCCCTGTAGAGAATGCCCAGATGCTAGAGAAGGCAACGCAGCCCCCAAAGAGGTATACACCCGCATCCATAATAAGGGAGCTTGAGAAAAAGAACCTGGGCACAAAGGCAACAAGGGCCCAGATTGTTGAGTCGCTTTTCCAGAGGGGCTATGTTCATGAAACATCAATTCAGGCAACAGACCTGGGCATCCATACCTGCGGAACCCTGGAGCGCCACAGCCCGGAAATCCTTGATGAGGAGCTCACAAGGACATTTGAGGAGTACATGGAAGACATCCGGGAGAACAAGAAGACAAAGGACGAGGTTCTGGCACTGGCAAGGGAGAAGCTTACCATAATCCTTGATAACTTCAGGCAGAAAGAGGCAGAGATAGGAAAAGAGCTTGCAGAGGCCCTTCGGATGACGCGTGAGAAACTGGACACTGTCGGCCGCTGCCCTAAATGCGAGGGAAGCCTTGAAATCCGCAGGGGCAAGTTCGGCAAGTTCATAGCATGCTCCGGGTACCCTGGGTGCAGCGTAACATTCAAGCTTCCGGCCGGAAACATCAAGGTCACTGATGAATTGTGCAGGGACTGCGGCTTTCCCCAGGTCATAATTAGCAGGGGAAGAAGGCCCCAGACAGTTTGCATCAACGAGAACTGCCCTGCAAAAAAGCCGGCTGACCCAGATGTCAAGAGGGAGATGGAGGAAATCTCCAACGGCACAGTTGAAAAGGAATGCCCGAAATGCGGCAAGCCCCTTGTCCTTCGGACAAGCATTTACGGAAAATTCCTTGGGTGCAGCGGGTTTCCCAAATGCAGGCACACTGAGAGGATTTCAAACGGGCCCCTAAAGGAGGACTTCGGAGCCAAGTAGCCTGTGCCAGGCAAGAAAGGTTCTGGCCTTGCCGAATTTTTCCAGGCTGTTCACAATTTCTGTTACGTTTTTTTCGCCCTTGCTGGTTTTGGAATAGAACTTGTCCGCGTATGCAACTATGATTTCCTCGATGCTTCTTGGCCGCATGTCCCTCCCAGGCAGGGGCAGGTTCAGTCTCCTGATGTCTGCAATTGTTATCCCTGCGCCGATATGGCGCTCTGCAACAAGCGCATGGCGCAAGAGGCCGTAGCCTTCCAGAATCTGCCTGCCGATTACGCCGTGCCTAATGTAGGGCTCTTTCCCGTACAGCCCTATTTGCGGCGCATGCACCAGGCAGCAGCCTATGTCATGAAGCATTGCAGCATCTTTCAGAAAATTCATGTCCGGCTGCAGGGAGCGCACGCCTCCTGCGCACTTCAGGGCTTTTACTGTCACTTTCCTTGAATGTGCAAGCATAATTTGTGCAGCCTTCCCGCCAAAATGCGTCTGGATAAGCTTTGCAGGCAGCATCAGCAGCTATTTTTTCGCGTTTGTTTAATAATCTTTTGCATTAGGGTTAAATAGCTGTTCTGCATTTTGCAGCCAATGGAGGGCCACACACTGGACAGCCTGGTTTGCTTTCTCCCCAACAGGTATTACCCTATGGAGAAAGCCTATGTCGGCACTTTCCATTCCTACAGCGGCTACAGGAACACCCTGAGGATGAACAATGCAACGGCAGTCTCCGAGTGTATGTACCTCCTTGTTGCAGACGATGTGGTTATTGTGGGGGGTTGGGTGCCAAGGCAGGTCAGGCTTGGATACTGTGAACACAGGCTTGCCTGTCACTCGGAAATCCTGTTTGGCAGAGAAGTCTTGTCCATGTGGAAAGAGCACCGCCTCCCAAAAATTTCCCTTTTTTCCGCCATGCGTGACTGGCAATAGCCGCCTCGTTGGGCAAAGGGCAATATTTTTAAAGCGTTTAAAAACTCTCCTGAATATGCAGCGCATGCGAACTGATACTGTCAGCTGGTTTGGGCGATAGGTTTTTCTTGGTGGAAAAATGGACGTGGAGGATCTCATCTGGAAGCAGGGCATATCTGTTGGCGAGCTGTTAAACTCCTACAAATCCCTAGGGTTTCAGGCAATTGAGCTTGCCAGGGCATCTGATGCCATTGTCAAGATGAAAAAATCAGGCGCAAGGATTTACTTCACATTTACAAGCAACATGGTAACATCCGGCCTAAGGGGTCTTTTTGCCCAGGTAATCAGGCTTAAGATGTGTGATGTTGTTGTGACAACTGCGGGCTCTGTTGAGGAGGACATCATGAAGGCTTGCGGCGAGAGGTTTCTTGTCGGTGACTTTGGGGAGGACGACGTTGCGCTTCATGAGAAGGGCATTAACCGCGTGGGCAATATCTATATCCGCAACCAGAGCTACATGAACTTTGAAAACTGGATGCGGCCCGCCCTCACGGGGCTGTACGCAAGGAAAAAAAGATGGCCTGTCTCTGGCCTCCTCAAAGAGCTTGGCCTGCTTCTTAAGGATGAGAATTCATTTCTGCTGCAGGCAGCAAGAAACAACGTGCCTGTATTCTGCCCGGCAATAACTGACGGAAGCCTCGGGTTTCACCTTTTCATGTTCCAGCAGGACCATCCTGATTTTGTGGTGGATGTGGTAAGCGATTTTCGCAATATCCTGTTCTCCACAAGCCAGGACGAAAAAAAGGGGCTTGTCAGCCTCGGCGGGGGCGTGTCAAAGCACCATGCAATCCTTGCATGCCTGCTTAACGGCGGGCTGGACTATGCAGTCTATATGACAACTGCAAGGCACACATCGGGCTCGCTTTCAGGGGCAACCACAAAAGAGGCAAAGAGCTGGGGCAAAATCAAGGATGACAGCGACGCAGCAACTGTGATAGGCGATGTCTGCATCACTTTTCCGCTTGCAATGATGCGGGCGCTTGACGAACTGCACAGCGAGGGGATACTAGGTGACTAGTGCGCGCTTCCTGCTCAGCAAGGGCAGAGTCATTGAGCAGTACAATGCAGTGAAAAGCGCATGCGACACTGTATCCTACAGTATTAAGACCAATTTTGATGTCGGAAAAATACTTGACAAGGAGACAGACTGCCTCTTCACAGTCCATTCCCCCCAGAGCACACGGGAAATCAGCAATTCCTCCCGAATCATTTTCCTTGCGCAGGGGTGGGACAGGCCACTTGCAGAAAGGCTTTTTGCAGCGGGCGTAAACAAATTCATTGTAGACAATGAAAACGACATGAATGTTCTGCTGCCTTTGCTGGAAAGAAAGAGGGCCTGGGTGTTTGTGAGGATAAGGATGCAGGAGCACACTGTGCAGACAGGGAAGTATTTTGTGTATGGTTTCAGAAAGCCTGACGCTGCGCGCATGGTCTCAAGGCTTGCCGGGCTTGCCGGTGTTGAGAAACTGGGGCTGCATTTCCACAGGAAAACCCAGAACACCTCAGAGTGGGGCATACTGGAGGAACTGCAGGGCATGTTTGGACGTGCCACATTTGACGCAGTCGACATGATAAACATCGGCGGGGGGCTGCCGGTTGCCTACAAAAATTTTTCTGACAGCGTAATGCCTTCAATATGGGCAAAGATTGCCAGGCTCAGGCAGTGGCTTGCAAAAAACGATATAAAGCTCATTATTGAGCCGGGAAGGTTCATTGCAGCACCCCCTGTTGTCCTTGAGGCAAAAATCCTTAATATTTACGACAGCAATATAATTGTCGACTGCTCGGTCTGGAACAGCGCAATGGATACCTTCATACAGAACATACGCCTCCTTGTCGAGCACGAGACAGAGGGGACGAAAACCGCCTACACAATAAAGGGTATTAGCCCGGACTCAATGGACATTCTGCGCTACCGGGTTTATCTGCCTGAAAGGAGAAAGGGTGACATCATCAGGTTCCTTAACGCAGGGGCCTATAATTTCCATGCCAACTTCTGCAACCTTCCAAAGCTAAAAACTGTCATTTTGCCCTGAGCCCGGCGGCCAGATGGTTATAAATGCTCTTTAGGGTCACGGCATTCATCTCATCGGGCTTCCTTTCCGCCGAGTAGATTGTTGTTGAGCTCAACCCGAGCATGGCTGCAAGCTCCCTCTGCGAAAGCCCAAGATTTTGCCTTGCATTTGCAATTTCGCTTCCCACCCTCTCATAGGTGAAATCAGGCCCAAACACTTCCCTAACGTCTATTCGTTTCCTGCCGGGCTTCTTTTTGTGTGCAGTGCCATGCCTGGCGTGCCTCAGTGCAGCAAAAATGCGCCCTACAGTGCTTGCCGGCATTTCCTCCCCCAGAAAGAACTGTTTAAGGCTGTCACGGGATATTTCGTTAGATACGTTGAGAATGTCTTGGTATGTAAGGTGACGACTTTTCTTGTACAAGTTTGCGCAGTAAACAGGGTCAGGAACTAAACTGTCCTGCATTAGGCTTTCCATGAACAGCTTCCCTTCCTCCACATCAAGCCCTAAGCCAAGGTTTTTGTCGTTTGGGTCAATTGCCTTTGCCCTCTCCTCAAGCGTTCTTTTGGCTGCCCCGGAAGAAATCGTGTTGTAGTCATCAAGGCGTATCCTGCCATTTTTGAGTATCTCCTGGCCGATAGCCATGCTGTCAACCTGGTGTATTACCATCTGCTGCGGAAAAACAGACATGGCCCTGTAAGAATCCACAACCTGCCCGCCTTTTTGCAGCAGATGGGAGTAGTTCTTCTGGATGAAGCCGCAGTATACCTCTGGCCTGTCATGTTTCAGGACCACAGCACCTATACCGTAATAGTCCCTATTGCCAATTTCTGTGTCAAACTCAGCAGCAATCCTGCCAACCCTCATTGTGCCCTGCCCTGAGCTGTTGCCTGTCAAAATCTGCATGCCGCCGGAAGCTATATCCCTATATATAAATATTTT
>CAZFZC010000033.1:0-9824 GCA_964523155.1 uncultured Methanosarcinales archaeon | reverse complement strand
ATTCAGTAAATCCTGACCTGTCATAAAGAAGAACCTTTGCACCATCTCCTGTGTGCCCCCAGTCATCTCCGGGCATTATTATAATCTCGTCGATGCAAGTTGCATCTGTTGCATCGTTCCTGAACTGCAGCTCAAGCGTAACTTCTGTGCCTGCGCTTGCAACATCGGGCTTGTAGCTTATCACTTCACCTGCACCAAGGTAAGCTGATGCAGCAGGAGCCACAACCGCGAAATTTGCAAACATGCTGCAGACGAACAGCAAAAGCGTAAAGGCTGTTCCTGCAATATTCTTTCGTTCGTTTCTCATTGATTTCCCCTCCAAGTTTTTATTCTATCAACTAAGAACATCTTCATACTAGCACCCCCTAATAAATTTCTCAACTTCTTACCCCTCAAATGCTCGTTACTGGTTAGTAGCAAGCACCCATAACCATTGGAAAAGAGTAACTAATATAAAAAGTTTTTCCAATGCAATGCTGAAATATTTAACACGCCCCTATACCGTTGCTTGTTACTTGACAGTCACAACCAACAGTTCGCATTGTGAATGGGTAACTTCTATATAAGCCTTTGTGTATCAGAGATTCAATAAAAGGATTTGTCGACGGGTTTTGACACCTGTTGATAACAAATATTTCACTATCAGAGCAGAAAAATAAATCATGTTTGGAACATGCCGATGACAAACAAAGAAAAGGACTACTCTTTGCCAAGCTCTATCTTCTTCCTGAAGTATTCCTGGCTCTGGCTGCCGACTGTCATTTCGCCGTTGATGAAGAATGTGGGCGATGCCCGAACCCCTGCCTCATAGCCCTCCTTAAGGTCTGCCTTCACGGTTTGCAGGTGTGCATCCGAGTCCAGGCAGCTGTGGAACTCAATCACGTCAAGCCCCTTCGCCCAGGCAAGGTTCTTCAGGACGTCCCTGGACGGGACAACGGTTTCGGAAATTACTGCCTCAATGTACTCCATGTGCATGCCCTGCGCCCTTGCGCACTCGACTGCGCTTGCAGCATCAACTGCTTCAGCCGACAGGGGGAAATGCCTTACCCTTATCTTGAGGCTGTCGCCGAATTCCTTCTTGAGCGCTATCATCGCATCCCAGCTCTCCTTTGCGTATTCGCATGTGAAGTCCAGGTACATTTCAACTGAGACTTCTGTGCCCGGCTCTGCCAGTGTCCTGTTGTCAGGCTCCCTGCTGTCGGTGAAAACCTTGACAAGCACAAGCAGGAGCAGTATGCATACAATGCCAGCAAAGATTATTATCTTTGAGAACGTGGAGTCGTCATCTTCCAGAGCCGCTTTCTTTCTGGCAGGCTTTCCCGGAGATTTTTTGACTTTTTTTTCTGTCCTGGGTTTTGCGGGCTTAGGCGCCTTTGGTTTTGGAGCTTCGGTTTTGGGCACTGTCTCCTTGGGCTCTGGCTTCTTTTCCGGCTTTGGCTCTTCCATGACAGCCTCTGAACCAAGGATTTCGGTAATTATCTTCTTGCCTTCCTTCTGCTTTTTTTCCTCTGCCTCGAGCTGGGCCATCTTCCCCTCGATTCGCTCGCGCCCCCTGTTGAACTCGCGCTCATCGATTATTCCGGCCCTGTAGGTCTTTGTAAGCTGCTCAAGCTCCCTCTTCAGCCTTTCCCTCTGCGGCATTTCTATTTTGCATCACCAAGAAAATTCATGACGTTTAAATGGATAATACAGGGATATAAATAATTTTCTATTTTCCAGTGGCTACACAAACCCGCCTGCAAAACCATTATATAACACCCGGCTCTTCCGCACTGGGATGAAGGGCCAGATTATCTCGGGCGACTTCTCAAGCATTGTCGTAAGGCAGAAGTCAGGCGGCAAAATCGAGCTTGGCGAGCTCTTGGTGTGCGAGAGCGGCGGAAGGCTTTTTCTCATGCAGGCATACGACCTGCTGTACGGCAGCCAGATGTCGCAGACAAACCTTGAGCTCATGAGCGGCCTGAAGCTTGAGGGCGAAAACGACCTGGAGTTTTTTGACCCTGAGCTGCGCAACTACAGGCTCGCTGTCCTGAAAAGCCTGCTTGTCGTCGAGAGCGGCATACCCAGGTCGTCAAAGGAGCTTCCCCCCTTCTTTTCGTTTGTCAGGGAGATTGCGCCCGGCGATACAGGGTTCCTCGGCAGGCCGGAAAGCCCCCTTTTCCTGGGCAGGCTGCGCTCAGGCTCAAAGGTTCTGGACGTGCCTGTCTGCCTTCCCGCTGACAAAGCTCTCTGCGAGCATTTGCTTGTTGCCGCAACAACCGGCAGGGGCAAGAGCAACTTTGCCAGCTGCATGCTCTGGGAGCTGATTGACAAGGAATACGCAGGCGCCCTTGTCCTTGACCCTCATGACGAGTATTACGGAAGGAATGGTGTCGGGCTAAAGGACCACCCGTCAAAGAACCTGGTGTATTACAGCCCTGACCCTGTGCCCGGGCAGCCGCGCCTCAAGATATGCACTGAAAGCCTTCGGCCCGGCCATTTCCGCGGCGCATTAGCGCTCACAGAGGCACAGGAGGAGCTGTTCATGCAGGCCCACAGGAAACACGGAAAGTCCTGGGTGAAGGCGCTTTTACTCGAAAAGGAGAACGCAGGGTTTCAGGAGATTACCACATCAACAGCCAGGCGAAAGCTCATGTCTGTCCTTGGGATAAGCGTGAAAGGTTCACAGACTGAGTGCAGCGGCATATTTGACATGCACTCCGGCAAAGGCACTGTGTCTGACATCTGCGGCCATCTTGAGGCAGGAAAAGTCGTGATAATTGACACTTCCAGCCTTGGGAGCAGGGCTGAAATACTTGCGGGCTCGGCAGTTGCGAGCAGCATCCTTTCGCGCTACAGGAAGCACAAGGCAGAAGGGCGGGGCATGCCTGTTGTCACGATTGTGCTTGAAGAGGCACCAAGGGTCCTTGGCAAGGACGTGCTTCTGCGGGGGACCAACATCTTTGAGACCATTGCCAGGGAGGGAAGGAAGTTTCGCGTGGGCCTTACCGCAATAACCCAGCTGCCATCGCTTATGCCAAGGCAGATACTTGCCAACATGAACACGAAAGTCATATTCGGGATAGAGATGGCCCCGGAAAGGCAGGCTGTTATCGAGTCTGCAAGCCAGGACCTCTCAAGCGACTCAAGGAGCATTGCCTCGCTGGACAAGGGAGAGGCTATAATCACCAGCAACTTCACAAGGTTTGCAGTCCCTGTGCGAATGCCCTATTTCCCCGACCTTGCAAAGGAAACCCAGAACAGGATGAACAGAGAAAAATATAAAAAGGAATATCCTGGGATAGTCATGGATGGGCCTGCCAAAACCAGTGGAGGACAACCTGCAGATTTCTGAAGAGGACAGGACAGAGACGCTAAAGCTCGGGAAAGCCACACAGGAGATTGAGAAGCTGCTTGAGAGCAAGAAAAGCGAGATTGAGCAGTACTACAGGGACATTGAGGGCTTCATTGAATGGGCAAATGGCCATCCTGAGGATATGGCCCAAAGCGTGCAGAACGGGATAGCAAAGCTTAGGCAGGAAGCGCTTGAGACAAAGGAAATGCTCAGGAGAATCCTGGCCCTGACGCAGGAAGGGCTCAAGAAGGAGTGCCGCAAGGTAGTAATCAAGGGTGAGCTTGCAGGCGAGTTTGCTGCAGAGGGCGACTTTGCAAGAAAGCTTAGGTATCCAAGGCCGGTTGTGCGGCTTGCGCGCGACATTGCCAAGGCCATGGGCGAGGAGAAGGTGCTTGCGCAAAAGGACCTTAAGCTTGGCAGCCAGACACTCGGTCTTCTGCAGAAGATGGTAGACATGATGGATAACATTCTGGGTCATCTGAGCAGGAGCAGCCAGTATCTTGCAGGACCTGACCTGACAAGCACTTTTGACATCCTGCAGGCGCTTGCCCAGGACATCCGCAGGGAAAAGCAGGCCTTTGACATGCTCAAGAGCTTTGAAAAGGCACACCTGGAGACGCTGATAAGGCTGTACAGGCAGGAAGACGAGGTCCTCAGAGAGGAGAAAGACTTCGCAGAACAGGAAAAGGCCAGGGAAGGGGCATAGGCAAGCTTTTTATTCTGGGCACAATACCTGCTGCATCATGAAATTTGCGCACATGGCTGACTGCCACATTGGCAGCTGGCGCGAGCCCCTAATGCGAAGCATGGGCATCAGGGCGTTTGAGACGGCAACTGAGCGATGCATCAGGGAAAATGTTGACTTTGTCCTTATAGCGGGCGACCTGTTCAACACGAGCATTCCGCAGATGGATGCGCTCAAGAGCGCTGTTTTTTGCCTCAAAAGGCTGCGAGACAGCTCAATCTCAGTATATATAGTCCCGGGAAGCCATGACTACTCGCCGAGCGGGAAAAGCATGCTTGAGGTTCTTGAGAGCGCGGGCCTCTTGACAAATGTCGCGCACGCAACTGTTGTGAACGATGGGCTCAGGCTCTGCTTCACAAAGGACAGGAGCGGTGCAAAGATAACAGGCATGCCGGGCAAGCGCGGCGGCCTGGAAAAGCACTACTATGCAGACCTTGACAGGGAGAGCCTTGAAAAAGAGGAGGGGTTTCGGATTTTCATGCTGCACTCTGCCCTCACAGAGCTCAAAGGTGAGGGGCACATGGACAGCGCGCCTATCAGCCTCCTTCCCCGTGGCTTTGACTATTATGCAGCAGGCCATGTGCATGAGAGGCAGGTGTGTGCGCCTGCCGGCTACGGCCCTGTTGTCTACCCCGGGCCGCTTTTCCCAAACACGTTCCGTGAACTCGAGGAGCTTGGGCACGGCGGGTTCTACATAGTCAATACAGCCCCTGAGTTTATACCTGTGAAGCTTTTTGAGACAAGGCCTGTGCAGGTAACGCTTAGCAATGCGCAGGAGGCAAAGGACAAAATCCTTGATGCCCTGGAAGGCAGCCTGAAAAACACTGTTGTTACCCTGCGCCTGCTGGGCCTCTTGTCTGCAGGCAGGGTAACAGACATCCCCTGGAAGGAGATATTCTCAGAGATTTACGGCAGGGGGGCGCTTTTTGTCATGAAAAACACCCGCGCCCTGCTTGCAAGGGAGCTTGAGGAGGCAAGTGTTGAAGAACGGAGCCAGGACGAGCTGGAAAAGGCGCTCGTAAAGGAGCACCTGGGCAGGTCAGACCTTCCATGCGAGAGGGAGGAAAAGATTGCGCTTGAGCTCCTTTCTGCATTCTCCCAGACAAAGACAGAGGGCGAGACAAACACGGATTTCGCAGAACGAATTGTCTCTGACGCTGACAGGATAATTGAAGGCCTAGACTGAGCGCATGTATTTTTTACTGTGGTATCTGACTATCTGCTTGAATATGACAGGTGAAATTATTGTGGTGCAGAAGGCCATGAATACAATTGAGGAGTAAATTGTTGAGGATATCAGCATGTGGTCAAAGGCCATCTTTGCTGCAATGAGCTCTACTGCGCCCCTTGCGTTTATGCCCCAGCCGATGATTATCCCCTCACGCAGGCTCCCCCCATCGAGCATGTTGCCTGTAATTGCGCCCAGAATCTTGCCGCCGGATGCGACCGCAGTTATGAAAAAAGCCATTGGCAGGAAGTGTATGTTTGAGCTGAGGTTGCCCCAGATGTTGGCAGTGTAGGCAATCCAGACAAAGAAGACAGGCTCAAGAAATCCGAATGTGACAGTCTCAATCATGTCTGTAATCTGGACCTCCTCGCGCAGCTTCTTCTGGTGAAGGAGCGTCTGCTTGACAATCACGCCTGCGATAAGAGCGCCTATGACTGTGCCAAGCTCAAGAGCGTTTGACACAGCTGCCATGAACAGGACAACAATAAACGATGCCGTGAACAGGTCGGAATGCGACGGGCTTTTGCCAAGTATCCGGAATGTTACGGGTATGAAGACAAACCTGACAACGTAGATAAGCCCGATGAAAAGCAGAATGTCAAAGACAATTCCGCCAAGCCCTGAAAGCTCCTCTATCACCGCGCTCTGGCTCTGGATAATCGTCCCTATTACAGCAAGCGTCAGTATTTCGAATATGTCATCAATTATCCCTGCCTCAATGATTATCAGGCCGATGCGCGTGTTAATCATGTGCAGCTCCTCAAGAATCGCGCCGCTTACAGCCTCGGCTGTTATTGCAAGGCATGCGCCAAGGATTATGGCGCCGATGTAGTCAAGCCCGACAAGCTTTGCGCAGATGAAGCCCAGGAAAAAAGGGACAACTGCGCTCAGAAACGAGATGTTGACTGACCTTCGCGAAAAGCGCAGCAGGCCGACAAGGTTTATCTTCAGCCCGATGAAAAAGAGCATGAATATCAGCCCGAGGTTTGCCAGGTACTGGAATATGCCCTTTGCGCTCGGGTCGGAAAAGAGGTAGTGCTGGACTACTGGCAGGCTTATTATCAGCCCTGTTGTCAGGTGGCCAAGCACATGTGGAAGCCCAATCCTTCGGAAGATGTATGAGAAGAAGTAGGACAGAGCAAGGCAAATGAAAAGCACAGGAATGAAATCCATACAAAAACCCTTTTTTATGCCATTCCTGCAGGGGCATTGTATTTAAACCTTGCGCCTATTTGAGCATCCGGACGAGCAGGCTGCGCACCTCTTTTGGCGACGCCCTGCCGCCTGTCTTTTTCATGACCTGACCCATGAGGTAGTGCAGGCTCTTCTCATTTCCGGAACAGTAGTCGCTGACAACTTTTGGGTTTTCGCCGACAACCTCTCTGCATACGCCCTCAAGCGCCCCTGCGTCAGTCACTGCCCCGAGATTGTGCTCCTTTACATAGCTGCTGACATCAAAGGGCTCACTGACAAGCTTTTCCAACAGCTTCTGCGCAACGTTCTCTGTTATTTTTTTGTCTTCAACAAGCCTGAGAAGGTCAATTAGGTGCGTCTCGTCAATGCGAAGGTCGGCAAACTCCAGGCTGCTGTAGTTCATCACCCTTGCAAGCTCCCTGCGAAGCCACCTTGCGGCAAGAACCGGGCTGACTTCCTCTGAAACCCTCTCGAAAAGCTCTGCGATTTCCATCTGTGCAGATATTACTACGGCATCTGTCCTCTCAATGCCGTAGTCCCGGATGAAGCGCTCTCGCTTCTCGTGCGCAAGCTCAGGCAGCGTGCTCCTGATCTTCTCAAGCCACTCGTCGCTGATGTCTGTCATTACAAGGTCTGGCTCTGCAATGTATCCGTAGTCCTCCTCGGTTTCCTTCACGCGGAGCGGCCTTGTTATTCCCGTATCGCTGTCCCATGCCCGTGTCTCATGGGCAATACGCCTGCCTTCGCCTGATTCCTTCCTCTGCCTGCTGATTTCGTAGGCAAGCGCGCGCTCAATCTCCTTCTGGCCGCTGATGTTCTTGATTTCAACGCGAACGTATCCGGACTCCCTGATGCTTACATTTGCATCTGCCTTGATTGTGCAGGTGTTCCTGTCCCACACCTTAAGGTATTCGAGCACTGAAATCAGATTTTTCATAAACTCCCTCGCCTCCTTCGGGCTAAAGATCTCGGGCTTTGAGACAACCTCAACCAGGGGATTGCCGCTCCTGTTGTAGTCCACAAGCACATGCCCAGAACGGCCCATGCCCTGCGGATGAACAAGGGCTGCAGGGTCCTCCTCCATGTGCAGCCGGACAAGGCCTATATCCCTGCCGGACACCTGGACACTGCCGTTGATTGCCAAAGGCATCTCATACTGGCTTATCTGGAAGTTTTTTGCCATGTCAGGATAAAAGTATGACTTTCGCGAGAACACAAGCCGCCAGTCAACGTCGCAGCCAAGCGCAAGGGCAAGCCTTGCTGCGTGCTCAACAGCTTTCCTGTTCAGGACAGGCTTTGCGCCCGGATGGCCCAGGCACACAGGGCACGTCCTTGTGTTCGGCTCCTCTGTGCCTGTCCTTGCGCAGCCGCAGAACAGCTTGGATTTTGTGTCGAGCTCTGCATGAACCTCAAGGCCTATGACAACATCCGACTCAAAGCTCATTTTTCCAGCCCCGTGCCTATCTGCAGAAGGCGCTTTTCGTTGAGGTGGTCTGCGACAAGCTGTATTCCCACAGGCAGGCCCTTCCTCTGCCCTGCATTGACGCTCAGGTGCGGCAGCCCCGCAAGGTTTGGCCCTGCGGTCATGACATCCATCATGTAGTTTTCCAGGGGCGTCATCTTTTCAATGTCAGAAAACTTCGGCGGCAGAATCGGCATTGCCGGGCTTGCAAGGGCCCCATATTTCTTGAAAGCCCTTTTGTACTCTGCAATAATCCGGGTTCTCAGCCTTGCTGCCCTTAAGTAATAGGCGTCCCTGTAGCCTGCCATTCGCGCGAATGTGCCAAGGATTATCCTTCGCTTGGACTCCCTTCCGAATCCGGCGCTCCTCACTTTGGCAAAGTAGTCATTGAAATCTGCGCCGAGCGCATCATGCCTCCCGTATCTCATCCCACAGTACCTTGCCAGGTTTGTGGATGTCTCGCTCATGGCAATCAGGTAGTAGACAGGCACGCTGTACTTTGCGACTGCAGGGAGGCTGACCTCGTCATATGCAATGCCCTGGCTCTCAAGCTTTTTCACAGCAGACCACACAGCGTCCCTGACATCAGTGTCAACACCCTGGCGGAAGCATTCCTTGATTACTGCAATTTTTCCCCTGTATCCCTGCTCTGCCCAGTCCTCATAGGAATCTGCCGGGCCCATGAGGCTTGTTGAGTCTTTTGGGTCGTGGCCCGCTATCACGCCCAGCGCCAGTGCCAGGTCATGCACGCTTTTGCCGATGGGCCCAATCTTATCCAGGCTGTTTGCATAGTCAATAAGCCCCCAGCGTGACACACGGCCGTACGTTGGGCACAGCCCCGCAACACCGCAGAAGGATGCCGGAGCAGTAATTGAACCGCCTGTTGACTCGCCAAGGCTTACATGGGCAAACCCTGCCTTCTGTGCAATGCCTGCGCTTCCGCCGCTTGAGCCCCCGCAAGAGCGCTCCGGGTCAAAGGGGTTTTTCGGGACTTTTTTTCCTATCCCCACATTTGTTGAGAAAGAGCCGTGCCCGAACTCATCCTGGCTTGTCTTTCCTATTATAATTCCGCCCTCGTCAATCACCCGCTGCACTGCAGTTGCGTTGAACACCGGGCGGTAGCTGTCAAGGATTTTTGATCCTGCAGTGGACTCAACCCCCCTTACGCAGATGCAGTCCTTAACGCTTAGCGCAACGCCGCACAGCCTGCCCCGTGGATCTTTGGCAGCCCGCTCTGCCTGGGAGAGGGCAAGCTCGTCGCTTATGGCATTGAAGTAGCTGTACTTCCGGTTTATCTTCTTGCAGGAATCAAGCACGCCCTCTATGTGCTTCACTATGTCTATCTCGCCGCTTCTTACCCTTGCGACAAAATCATGCACCTATAACACCCTTGGCCCCTTGAAATAGCCGTCCTTCACATGGACAGAGTTTGAAAGCGCCTCCTCCTGGGAAAGGCTGTCTGCCACGACATCGTCCCGGAGCACATTCTTCTGCCAAATGGGCTGAAAGCACGGCTCCTCCCGGGCATCGTCTGCGCTTATCTTGCCGAACACCTCAAGAACCTCGCGAAGCTGCGGAGTAAACTCCCTGACCTCGTCATCCGTAAGGTGCAGCCTTGCCAGTGCAGCCACGTGCAAAACAAGCTTCCTGTCAATTTTCATGGGAAAAAAGGATTGGAAGAGGATATTTAAAGGTTATGAGCGCAGGGTGTCTGGCAATGGCCAGTAGCCCGGAAAAATAGTTAGTTGTGCCGGAAATGTTTTTCATATAGTGTGTGATATGTTCATACCATATATGCGAAAATGTTCCGGGGGAGGCGCTGCGTCATCGGCTGCGTCGCCAAGCTGACGAAGCAGAAGGG
>CAZFZC010000032.1:0-9896 GCA_964523155.1 uncultured Methanosarcinales archaeon | reverse complement strand
AGGCGATATTGAGCGCTCAGAGATTGTTGTTGGCACGCCCGGCCGAATTATCGACCACCTGTCCCAGGGAACTCTCAGGCTTGACAATGTCAGTGTTGCGGTGCTCGACGAGGCTGACCGGATGCTTGACATGGGCTTCATTGACGATGTCAACACCATACTGGGCCAGTGCCCAAAGAACAGGCAGACACTGCTGTTTTCAGCCACCATATCTGACGAGATATTCTACATTGCAGAGAACTATATGAACAGCCCCGAGCGGGTCTCAGTTGACAGCTATGTTGACCCGAGAAAGCTCCGGCAGGTTTATTACCAGGTCGCGGAGAACATGAAGCTTTCCCTGCTCGCTGAGCTTTTGCGAAGGGATAATCCGACACTGGCAATGGTTTTCTGCAACACCCAGAAGACAACCGATTTTGTCTCAAAGAACCTGCAGGCGCAGGGCTTTAACGCAATACCAATCCATGGCGGGCTGTCACAGGCCAAGAGGAGCAGGACAATGGCAAGCTTTAACAGTGGCGCAAGGGAGGTTCTGGTGTGCACGGATGTTGCCTCAAGGGGGCTGCACATAGAGAACGTCACCCACGTGTACAACTACAATGTGCCCAACGAAAGCCGCCAGTACATTCACAGGATAGGTCGCACTGCCAGGGCAGGAAAGGACGGAAGGGCTGTTACACTGCTTTCAGAAAGGGACTATGACAATTTCAACATGGTCCTTCAGAACAACGATGTTGAGGTTGCGCGTGAAGAGACTCCGCGCCTAAAGCGCGTTCCTGCAATAGTTGCCGGCAGGAATGCCGGGCGCCCTCGGCCGCGCGGCTTTGGCGGAGCCGGGCGCAGGCACGGGGCTGCTGGCTCGTGGCGGCACCGGCAGTCCTAGCAATATTTATATACTTGCTCAGCAAGCACACCCGGAAAAAAGGTGATTGAATGGCAAGTGTCTTTTACTTTTGCAACGGCAGGACAGCCCGGAGCCCGAAAGAGCTTCTGGCAGTGCTCAGGGAGTCTGATGACTCTGTTTTTGCATACCACTGCAACAGGGAAAAGAGAGACTTCTGCAACTGGATAAGGGACGGGCTTGGCAATGAGAAACTCGCAAAGTCCATTGCGCGCGTCAGGACGAGAAAGGGGCTGATTTCGAAGCTAAAGAAGGCCCGGTAGCTTACATATTTTCCTTTATTATCTTTCTCTGCCAGGGCCGCAGCGCATCCTGCCCCTGTGCCTCGCAAATCAGCTGCTCCTTGCTCATTATCAGGTGCTTTTTCAGACCGGTCTTCTCGCTTGCCCTCTCCCTTGCATCAGTCAGCCTGCGGAACAGCTGCTGCTGGCGGGCGCTAAGGCGTTTGGGTTTTTTCTCGGGCAGAATAATTGGGTTTTTGCTGCCGCGGACATGCGCAAAGTGAAACGCACTGGCATACTGGCGCACAACAGGGTGAACGCCTTTGACTGTTCTCCAGTCAGGCTCGCCTGCAGCAGACTCAAGCAGTCTTTTGTTGTTCATTATGAAATGAACAGGGCGGTTCACTTTCTTTGCAAGCTCCCTGCGCAGAGAGTACAGCTCGCACGCGCTCCCCCTGGCCCTGGGCGAAAGGGCCTTTAGGCCCTTCATTTCAAAAAACCCCGGCTCGCGCAGTGTGAGGCCCTGGCTTTCGAGCGCTTTCATTTCCTCAAGCGTCCAGGCCAGCAGGCCCTTGCTTCTGAGCTCGCTGCACAGCCTGTTTTTCAGCTCCACAAGGTAGCGTGCGTCAAGGGCTGCATACTCAAGCATGTCCCTGGTCAATGGCCGTTTTGTCCAGTCTGCCATCTGGAACCTGCTCTTCTTGGCAATGCCAAAATACTCGCCAAGCAGCGCCCCAAGCCCAAGCTCGGCCTTGCCCAGAAACTCGGCTGCGAGCTGGGTGTCAAAAATGTTTCTGGGCCTGCACGAAAGCTCATGGTGCAGCACCCGCAGGTCAAAGCTGACATCGTGGAAAACCTTGAGTACGCCGGGGTTTTCCAGAAATTTTCTCACCCTTCCAAGGTCCCGGACCGAAATAGCGTCCACAATCCAGTCCCTGCCTTCGGAAATCTGGATAAGGGCTATCCTTATTCCGTAATGGTGCAGGTTGTTCTCGCACTCTATGTCAATTCCCAGCTCGCCTTTCCAGTGGCATGACTCCTGCCTCAGCTTCTCCGGCGTGTCAATCAGAATCATACGAAACCAATCCCCTCCAGGCAGTCCCTGATAAGGTGCTTGCAGTTTCTCACTGTCGTGCGCCTGTCCTCATCCATGAGTGCCCGGTCAACCTGCTCAAGCTTGTCAAGAACCTGCGAGAGCAGCCGCATCAGGTCACCCTCCACCATGCCTGTGTTTCTCAGTATGTCAACAAACCTCTTCCGCTCCATTATCGGCCCTGCTATGGCAGTCATTTTTCCCATGTGGCGTATCCAGTGCGCACTGCGAAGCACCGGGTGGCTTCTGAGCGCCTTTTTAAGGTCTGAGAGCTGCCTTGGCGACGAGTGCCCAAACCTGACCTCGCGTTTTTCCTCGTATGCAACTGCCAGGAGCAGCAGGAGCACCGAGTGCTCATCAAGCCCGTAATTCAGGTTCATAAATATCTGGCTGATGTCAATCTCGTTGCTGTATATCTTGGTTGTGAAAAGCCCGATGTCTGTCAGGTGGCCGGATTTTATGTATCCCAGCTTTGTAAGCACCCTGTAGGCCTTCTGGTACCTTGCCCGGACCCAGTGTACCATCTCCCCTGACTGGCCCAGCTTCTGGAAGGTGTAGAAGTTCATTCTCAGTATCCTGTCAATCTCCTGCCTTGAGTGCATGTTGACCATGTTGAGCACAGTGTTGTATGACAGCCTGAACTGGCTCGTGATGGGTATTGTGTCAGCATCAGTTATTTCCTGTATCTTGCGGATGTCTGCCGCCGGCCTGTGGATGACAGACAGGCTGAGCCCAAGCCTGTCCATGCCCCTGCGGCCTGCGCGGCCGGAAATCTGGAAAAACTCCTTGCTGTTGACATAGCGAAACCCGGTTCCTGTGTACTTGCGCAGGGAGTCGAACACAACTGTCTTTGCAGGCATGTTTATTCCCACAGCGAATGTCTCGGTGGCAAAAAGAACCCGGATGAGCCCCTCTGAGAACAATTCCTCGACAATGTGCTTGAGGTCAGGAAGCATGCCTGCATGGTGAAAGCCGATGCCTTTTCCAGTGCAGGAGCGAAGCAGCCTTGATGACCTGAGGGACTGGATTTCAGGCGCCATTTTCCTAAACCCCCTGCTGATAACCTCGGCTGCCCTTGCCCTTGCCTCCTGGGAGAGAAAGCCGCCCTTTTTCTCAAGGCGCGCGGCATACTCCTCAGTCTTTTTGCGCGAGAACACAAAGTATATGCAGGGCAGCATGCCCCCAAGCTCGCCTATGACCTGCTCGGGAACCGGTGCCTGCGGCTTTTTCTGCCTGCGGCTGTAGATATTCTTGCTGCGCGGGTAGCGGTCAAGCTCCTTTTGCTCGGCAATCCTGTCAATTGTGGTAATCCCGAGCTCGCTGTCATAGAATTTTATCTCAAGGGGCACGGGGCGAAAGTCGGACTTTACAACATCAACGCTGTGCCCCTTAATCCTTTTGACCCAGGCTGCAAACTCACCTGCGTTGGGGACTGTCGCAGAAAGGAACAGAAACCTGATGCGCCGGGGCGAAAAAATCACTGACTCTTCCCAGACATAGCCCCGCTCCTCATCGTTTATGTAATGTATCTCATCCATGATGCAGTATGACACGTCATTTAGCATCGGGTCCCTGATTATCGCCATGTTGCGGTATACCTCTGTTGTCATGATAAGGACCTGGCCGCCGGGGTTTTCAACAACATCACCTGTTATAAGCCCAATTTTCTCATGGCCGTAGGCAGCTGTGAAGTCCTTGTATTTCTGGTTGGAGAGCGCCTTTATAGGCGCGGTGTAGATGACTCTCCTCTCGGTCTTGAGTTCCCTGTCTATGATATAGTCTGCTATAAGCGTCTTGCCTGAGCCTGTCGGCGCACTCACCATGACCGAGCGATGCGCATCAACAGACTTTATCGCCTCAACCTGGAATGGGTCAAGAGTATAGTTTTTGAACCTCATGATGTCTCATGTTTTCGGAGGGCGTTTATAAATATTTGGCATTACTGCGGCCCAGGCAACCCCACACAAGCGCCCGGAACCCAGAGTTTCCGTTTTTCGGATAAAAAAGGAAACCTGGGGGCATGTTCCGTCACATATATATACATGCGTGCAATATCTGTGTGCATGAGAGGTGCGCATTCTGCTGCAGAGCGTGCAGTAAGGCAGGCAGCAAAGGCCGTAATGGGCCTTTACGGCAGGGCACAGGGAGTGCAGAAGGCTGACAAGAGCATTGTGACTGAGGCAGACACAAGAAGCGAAGCGCTCATAAAGAAAGCCCTTTTTTCTGCCTTTCCCGGCTACAGCTTTATTGGTGAGGAGTCAGGCCGGGACATGCGCGCCTCTGACTACGCCTGGGTTGTTGACCCGCTTGACGGAACCACGAATTTTGCCATGCAAAACCCCTTCTTCTGCATAAGCGTCGCCCTGGCAAAAAAGGGCGTGCCTGTCCTTGGCATTGTGTATTACCCTGTGATGGATGAGATGTACAGTGCAGAGAAGGGAAAGGGCGCATACCTTAACAAAGCCCGCATACGGGTTTCCGGGGTTGGGAGCATGGAGCAGGCCTTTGTCATGTTCTGCCACGGAAAGAAAAGGGAGCACATTGAAGAGTCGCTTGGGTTTTACTCAGAACTGAAGCGCGAGAACAAAAAAATCCGCCAGCTTGGCGCAGCAGCGCTTGAGCTCTGCTACCTGGCTGCCGGGAGGGCAGAAGCCTTCATTATGCCGGGGGCAAACCCTTGGGACGTTGCAGCAGGCGAGCTTATTGTGCAGGAGGCAGGAGGGGCTGTTACAGACATGCTCGGAAACAGGTATGACATAAATTCTGAGGGCATTGTTGCCTCAAACGGCGTTTTGCACAGGGAAATCCTGCAGATTGCCGCAAAGCATTAAATATGCATTAGTCCTGCACCTGCCTATGAAGGAAATCAGGTTCGAGCGCGCGCTTTTCCTTTCATGGTTCTGCAGCAGGGGCGACTGCGCCTTCTGCTATATGTCGACCCAGAAGAAGCTGATACGTGACCCAAGGCGGGCGCGCAGAAGCCCTGGCTCGATATTTGCAGAGGCGATAATCTCGCATGCCTGCGGCTGGGAAATTGAGTTCCTCTCCGGAGGCTATGACAGCTACACGCTGGAGGAAATTGCGGAAATTGCCCGCAACATCAGGCAGATAACAGGAAAGAAGCAGTGGCTCAACATCGGTGCCCTGTCATACAAGGAGATTTCAGTTCTAGGGAAACATGCGCAGGGCTACGTCGGGACCCTGGAATGTGCAAACCCGGCGCTCCGCAGGAGGCTGTGCCCGTCAAAGCCGCTGGCTGAGATCCTGCAGTGCTTTGCTGCCTGCGAAAGGCTTGGGCTCTCAAAGGGAATAACGCTTATTATCGGGCTCGGCGAGACCATCAGGGATTTTGCATGGTTCAGGGATTTTGTTGCAAAAAACAGGGTGGAGAGGGTGACTTTTTACAGTCTCAACCCCCAGAAGGGAACCGCGTTTAAAACAAGCCCAAAGCTTTCCTACTACAGGAGATGGATTGAGCTGACAAGGCGGGAATTTGCCCAGCTGCATATCACCGCGGGGGCATGGTCTGACAAGCTGGAGTATTTCCCCGGGCTGGTCGAGTCCGGGGCAGACAGCATCACAAAGCTTCCTGCGCTGCGTTTCTTCGGAACCAGAAAGGCGCATGCCCTTGAGAGGATGCTTGCCTCTGCGGGCAGGTTCAGGGGCACTTTCACCAGGGTTCCCAGGCAATGCGGGGTTTTTGGGGTTGATGCCAAATACAGGGGCCAGACAGCCGCAAAACTGGCTTCTTACCTAAAAAGGCTCACTCGTACCTGAGGGCATCCACAGGCTTTAGCCTTGATGCCTGGCGCGCCGGAAGGAACCCTGAGAGCGTGCCGACCATTGCTGCAAATGCAAGGCACCCAACGGTAAGCCACAGCGGAAAATAGGGCCTGAGAAAGTCATAGCCTGCAGCTGCGAGGGCTGCGCCTGCAGAGACTGAAACCAGGTATCCAAGCCCAATTCCCACCATTCCGCCGACGAGACCCAAAAGGCCGGACTCGAACACGAATATACCCATTATGTACCTGTTTGCAGCGCCAAGCGCCTTCATCACCCCAATCTCCTTAGTGCGCTCAAGAACAGCTGTGTACATGGTGTTGGCAATGTTGACAGCTGCAACCACAACCGAAATGAGCGCGATTATCACAAGGATTGCGTTAAGGACAGTGATTATGTTTGTGAACACTGCAATCTGCTCCTCAAAAGTCGTGATGAAAAAAGTCTCCTGGCCTTCCTTGAGGCTCTTTTCCTTCCGTAGCCGCTCTGTCAGCCTGCCTGCCAGGTAGCTTGCGTTCACGCCCGGCTGCGTCTGCAGGATTACGAAATTGTAGACATCCTCAATCTCAAAGACCCGCTCGTTCATGGAGTCGGGGATATAAACGTTCGAATCGTCCTGGGGGTTTCCAACGCTCTCAAGAAAGCCTATTATCTCAAACTGTATATTGTTTACGTATATCTTGTCGCCCAGCTTAAGGCCCCTCTTCCAGATCTTGCCGGAAACCTGGTGGTTGTACCCCAGGATTGCCTTTGTGCTGTCGCTTTTTTTGAACCAGCGCCCCCTGTCCAGGTCGTAGCTGAAAAACATCAGCTCCATCTCCTCCTTTTCAGTCGGAAGGGTCATGACGTAGAACCATTTGCCTATCTTGTCCCTGTCTATTCTTGCCTCTATCTGCCCCATGTAGGCAGGGCTTGCAAGCGCCACATCGCTTTGCCCTGCAAGAAAGTCCACGTCGTCCTGCGATATCGCCTCGCTGTTTGCGCCTGGCGGCGCAAAGCCCTTCGGCTGCACAATCAGCTTGTCAGTCCCGATTTCTGAGGCAATGTCCTTTACATACTTGTTAAGCCCCTCGCCGAAACTTACCAGGGCATAAATTGCCATTATTCCAAGCATAATGGAGAAAACAGTCAGAAGGCTTCTCATTATACGTTTGCTAAGGCTCCTCTTGACATACCTGGCTATCTCTTCAATCATTTCCGAAGCGCCTCCACAGGATGAAGCCTGCTGGCCTTTACTGCAGGGACAACTCCAAAAAAGCTCCCAAGGCCGTACGAGCCAAGTACAGCGCCAAGAACAAGCCCCGGGCCAATTTCGGCCTTTATGAGGTCTGAGCCAAGCACGCCTGCGCCGATTTTCGCCAGGGTCACTGCAAGGGCAACGCCGATGGCAGCGCCGACTATTCCGCCCACCATACCTATAAACCCCGACTCGATGAGGAAAAGCGTGAATATTGTTGAGTTTCTTGCGCCTATGCTTTTCATGATGCCGATTTCGCGTCTCCTCTCAATTACTGATGTGAACATGGTGTTCATTATTCCAAATCCGCCAACCACAATCGAAAGCCCCGCAATCACATAGACAAACACCTGAACTGCAAAAAGCACAGAGTTTATCTGCGAGAGGGCATTTTCCCTTGTCTCGACTGAGAAATCCTCTTCCCCTTCCTTAACGCCGCGTGCCCTGCGCAGGACTTTCTCAATCCTTTCCCTGACAACCGGGATGTCGCCGGTGCTTATGGCCCGTGCGACAATTATGTCGTATTCATCGTCAGGCACCCCAAAAGTGTCCCTGAAGTCGTCCTCGTTCATGATGATGACGTTGTCTAGGATGAAACTGCCAAGCTTCTCGAGAATGCCCGCAACCTCAAAATCAGCGCCCCCCACTGTCAGGACAGTCCCGGTAGTTACTGGCTTGCCAAAATATTCGGCAGTATCCTCTCCTGCAATGCTTGCGCCAACCAGTATCCTGCCCTTCTCGTTCTCCCTTATAAGCCTGCCCTTACTGACCTTGATGTCAGTTGCCTCAATCAGGAGTTCCCGCCCCTCGTCTGTCGGCATGCTTGCTGCGTAGCCAAAGGCGACTTTTTCGTTGAACTCAAGGGAACCTGCATCAATGAGCCTTGCCCCTGCAATGTCCACACCGTTGACGCGGCGTATCTCCTCAAGGTTGTCCTTTGTCAGGGGCCTTGTCACTCCGTATCCGGGAGGGCCGAATCCGCCGGAAGCTGAAATTGTAATTAGGTCTGTCCCAAAATTCCCAAACTGGCCTGCAATGGCTGCCTCAAGGCCCTGGCCAAGGCCGATTAGCGCAACCACGCTTGTTATCCCTATTACTATCCCAAGCAGGGTGAGCCAGCTGCGCAGCCTTCTGCGCGCAAGGTTGCGAAGCCCGATGCGGAAGTAGTCAGCGAGCATTCTTTTTCTTGCGAAGCATCCGCCAGATAAGGAAGGCTGCAGCTGCAACTGCTATGAGGACTGCAAAAGCTGTCCAGCCGCTGCCACGGCCGTTTGCGCAGCCGGGGTCGCCTTCCCTGCAGAGCCTGAGCTCAAGCGTCTTTTCGCCGCTGTAGGGGTTGTTGTTTGCGTCCATGTAATCGTATTCAAGGAGAAGCGGAACGCTGGTTGCGTTTGTCTCGTACACATACAGGGCGTAGTCAGCTGTCTCGTAGTCGTCGCTGTCAATGTTGCCTATGTAAACCTCGCGCGCGCTCCTTATGTCATAGGCGCTGCTCTCCCGGAGAATTACGTCCACAAACTTAACGTCAGTTAGCCCCTTGTTTATGAAGCTTACAACAATTACGCCTTCAGAAGCAGCCCTGTCAATGCCGCTCTCCTCAAGGACAACAGAAAGGTCAGGCTCTGCGCTGACCAGTATGCCCACCACGTCGTTCTTGCTGTAGCTGTTGCCAAGGCCGTCGGCGTAGCTTACCTGAAGGGGTATCTTGTATACCTTGGCAGCGGCATCAGGGTATGCTATCAGGCTGTAGCTGAAAATAACCTCGTCACCCGGCTCGATGTTCCTTATCCGCTTTTCTGTTGCGCTTTTGACAGGCGCAAAGGGGACAGCGTCAAGTATCTCGGACTTTGTGGTTGCAGACGAGCCCCCCGAAATGCTGTCAAGCAGGGTGTCAAGCTTGATGCTGACGTCCCGCAGCGTTGAGTCTGCAAGGTTCTTGACCTTTATTGTCAGGTCAAACCCTGTGCCCGGAAGCACAGTCTCGGGGTTGGTGTCAACACTCACAATCCCGAGGTTTGCGTCAAGAGTCTGGACATCAATGTCAAACTCCTGCATTGTCGGCGTTCCCCGGCTGGTCATGTAGGAAAGCCTGATTGTGTTAGTTCCCTCGACAGCATTGGAGTCAACGCGCACCTTGTATTTCAGGATGAAGCCAGCGTCCGCCTTCTGCAGGGGGTCAAGCAATGCTATTTTTTTTTCTGCTTCCTCCCCGGGGTCAAGGCTGAAGGGAAAGTCAGGCAGGAGCTCAAGCTCAATGCCTGTTATCGGCTCTGTCCCGAGGTTTGTGATCTTGAATCTTATGTCAACATACTGGCCGGGCTCGACCGGGTCAGGGTCCTGGTTGACAAACGTAATGTCCAGGACCCCCTCGCTTTCGTACGCAGCTGCAAACTGCAGCGTTGCCAAAACCAAAATCAGCATAAGGGCTCTCATTTTTTACCTCCTTCTATCCGCCCGTCCCGCAGGTAGGCGGTCCTTTTTGCATTCTTCGCAAGATTTGCATCGTGCGTGACCAGAACTATCGTCTTTCCCTCGTTCCTATTGAGCTTTTTGAGAAAATCCATGACACTGTTTCCTGTCTTGGAGTCCAGGTTGCCTGTGGGCTCGTCTGCAAGCACAACCTCGGGGTCGTTTGCAAGACTCCTTGCAATTGCCACCCGCTGC
>CAZFZC010000031.1:6276-9916 GCA_964523155.1 uncultured Methanosarcinales archaeon | reverse complement strand
GCTTCGGGCCAGGAGACTATATAAAGCCTTCGGATACAACTAATAAGCCAAACCGTCTGTCAGCTCCTCGAACAAAAGGCCCTTTTCCTTTGCGTTTCCTTGGCTTGTTGAGTAGTTGCCTGCAGTGGCTTTGAGGTCATCAGTCGAGAGAAAGAGCCAGTCGGTTCTAACAAACCTGACAGCAATCCATGGCTCTGCGCCAAACATCCTGGAAAAAGAAAGCAACGCATCAACCTCATCTTTTGGTATATACAGGGTACTTCTCTTTGTGCTCTTGACTTCGATTGCCAGCCTGCGGATGTTGTTGCTCGCAATTATGTCTGGGCTGGGGTATCTTGAGGAGCCGGAGCCTGCAATCCTGTGCGCAGCCCAGCTGCCGGTCTTCCAGAACATATGCACAAGCTCGCGCTCTGCATTTGTGCCTTTCTGCTTCTGGCCCATGCCACTGCTGCAAACAGCCGGGCCATATATAATTAGCGGTGGCGGAGCTGAATTTTTTCCGAAAGCTCCGATATATTTATATACAATAGCCCTGGTTCAGGGCTTAAATAACCAAACGGAGGCAAGAAAAATGTCAAAACGCTTAATCCCGCTCGCTGCAATGGAAAAAATCCTCAAGAACGTCGGAGCAGACCGCGTAAGCGACAAGGCCAAATCTGCGCTCAAGAATGTAATTGAGGACATTGCCGAGGAAATTGCCCAGGACGCAGTCAAGTTTGCGATGCACGCAGGAAGAAAGACTGTCAAGGCAGGCGACATAAGGCTTGCTGCCAAGCGCTGATTTTTCTGCCGGAAATCCCCTCTGCACATACGACGTATCCGTGCACGCTCTCAATAAGCCAGACGCAGAAGTCAGTCTCGCTCTCAGTCGTTTAGGTATCTGGATGTCGGGTCGCAGATTTTCCTCTGCATGAAACTGCGCTTGACCCTGTCAAGCTCTTTCCTGCTGTAAAAGTACGTTTCCCCCTTGTTTTCCAGAGGCTCGCAGTTCGCAAGCACCATGGACGCAGGAGCCCCTGTATCATTGCCCATATATCTTAGAGCCTGCCAATAATCAAAAATCTCGGGTTTAGGCCCTGGTCCGGGCGCCTCCCTTGGCTTTTTAGACCCGGCCTTGCTTAAGAGGTAGGACACATAGTCCGGGTCGGTTGTCTTGACAGAACGCAGTTTCTCAAGGAGATAGCCTCTCTGTTCCTTGCTCACCTTTACATCCATCTCTTTAAGAATCCCGTCAAGGTCATCTGCATCCATTGTCGAGCACAAATCACTGGGTATTATTAAGCCTTGCGCTCAAATCTTTATCTTCATGAAGTCATATGCAAGCACAGCCTCAGGAAACACGATCCGTGCCTCCTCAAGCAGCAGGTCCGCCTCCCTGTACCTCTGGGAGATGTGTGTCAGGACAAGTTTCTTTGCACCGGACTCTGAGGCCACCCGCGCTGCCTGCTCGCTTGTCATATGGTAATACTCGTGTGCCTTCTCCCCATCCTTTTTTGCAAAGGTTGAGTCACAGACAACAAGGTCCTTGTCCTGTGCAATGTCATAGCATGCCCGGCACAGCCGCGTATCAGATATTATCCCGATTTTCTTTCCGCAGACAGTGTATGTTGCCTCTTTTGCCTTAACAGTCTTTCCTTGGAACTTCACATCCAGTCCCTGCTGCAGCCTGCCAAGCATGGGCCCGTCTTTCATGCCAAGCTTCCTGACCTTCTCAATGTTTATGCGCAGCCTGTCCTTCTCAATCCACTCAAAGCCAAAGCAGGGAACCTTGTGCTCCAGCAGGTGCGCGGTAATTGTGTACTGGCTGCACTCAAGGAAACAGCCAGGGGCATACTCGCTTATCTCAAGGGAAATTTTGTTGTGGAACTCGAATGCCTTGAGCATGTGCAAAAACCTCTGCTTTGTTCCGGGTGGGCCCCATATTCCAAGGCTTTTGTCATCCTCGCTCATGGCAAGGGTCTGAATTAGCCCCGGAAGCCCCAGCACGTGGTCTCCGTCCCAGTGGCTGAGCACAATCTTTGTGACCTGTGACGGCCGGATTCCGGCAATCTTAAGCTGCCTCTGCGTGCCTTCGCCGCAGTCAAACATAATTCCCTCGGCCTTATACCTGAGAAAAAGGCTCGTGTGGTTTCGTTCCTTTGTGGGAACCATTGCCCCGGTCCCGAGGAATATCAGCTGCATCTTCATCTTGGGTTGCCTGTATTATTAAAATTTTACCTGCGGTTTTCACAAAATATATATAAAGCCACCCGGATTTGTGTCTGTTATGACAGTTCCTGCCTACTATGCAAAGGAGCGCGTGCTTACAGAGAACAGCGACAGGGCACGTGACCTGTATGCAAAAAGCGTGTTTGGCTCGGTTACAGAAGACGGCAGTGTCCAGCTCTCGCTTGTTGAGGGGCTCTACCTTATGGAGAAGGGCAAAATAACAGTCCTTGACGGCCGCAGGCAGCCGATTTCTTTTGAGAAGTTTGTCAAGCGCGCGCAGAGGATTGAGCCCTCGTTCTGGATCCGCTTTGTTGCGTTTCGTGACCTTCGCAGCCGCGGCTACATTGTCAAGACCGCGCTCAAGTTCGGCGCCGATTTCCGGGTGTATGACCGCGGAGTAAAGCCTGGCGAAGATCATGCAAAGTGGGTTGTCTTTCCTGTGCATGAGGCAAGCGCCATGACCTGGAACGAGTTCGCTGCCAAAAACCGTGTTGCGCACAGCACGAAAAAGCGCCTCCTTCTGGCAGTCGTTGATGACGAAGGCGACGTTTCTTACTGGGAGAGCAGGTGGATTCGGCCGTAGTGTGCCAGACCTGCCGGACAAACCTTCCTTCTGCCCTGCAAATTCCTGCCATGGATTTTTTTGCCCAAACGCAGGCAAAACTATAAATATCCTGCAAAAGAACCAACAGGCAATGATAGATTCTGACAAAGTGCTTTCATTTATCCGCATGAAGGGCCTTGTTCTTCCTGCGCACCTTGCAGCCGAGCTTAAGCAGGACATGATTATTGCAGGCGCAGTCCTGGCAGAGCTGTCACGCAGCGGAAAGGTCAGGGTATCCCACGCCAAGGTAGGTGGAAGCCCGGTATATTACGTCCCTGAGCAGCGCAGCAGGCTCCAGGAGCTCTACAAGTACCTTAACGAGAAGGACCGTCGCGCCTATGACCTGCTCAAGCAAAAGCAGCTTCTGCGCGACAGCGAGCTCACTCCCCTGCTGCGCGTCTCGCTTCGCAGCATCCGCGACTTTGCAAAGCCAGTCGAAGTCACAGTGGCGGGCCGCAGGGAAATATTCTGGCGCTGGTACCTTTACGGTGAACAGGATGCATCTGCTGCGATACAGGGGATGTTTGCCCCAAAGAAGCAGCCATCGCAACAGCCGCCGGAGCCGGCCATGCCAGAAGAGGCGCAGGCATCTCCGGAGGCAGTGCCGGCAGAGAAGGACCATGGGGGCCTGCCGCAGGGCAGGATACAAGATGCCCCGCCCAAGGAAAACGATAGCGATGCCCGGCCCAAAATGTCTCCCCCCCCTGGTCAAAAGGTGCCTGAAGCCCAGCAGAACCTGCCTGCCGGGGAGCCGGCAGGCGACACTTTGCACGAAAAATGCAAAAAATTTTTTAAGTCCACTGGAATAGGCGTTCTGGGTGCAGAGGT
>CAZFZC010000031.1:5943-6266 GCA_964523155.1 uncultured Methanosarcinales archaeon | reverse complement strand
GGTTATACGCAGAAATTCAGAGATTGACTACACAATCGAGGTGCCCTCAGCAGTAGGAAAAATCAAATACTACTGCAAGGCAAAGGCAAAGAAAAAGTGCGGCGAGGGCGACCTTGCAAGCGCGTTTGTGAAGGGCCAGATAAGGAAACTCCCTGTGCTTTTCGTCACTTCCGGCGAGCTTACCAAGAAAGCCAGGGAGCTTGCGCTGACTGATTTTGGAAACATGAAAACAAGGGAAGGGGTGTGAACATGAAACATTTGTACGTTCTTTTTGTGCTGCTCCTGGTGGGTTGCAGCCAGACAGTTGAGCAGCCGGACATCAT
>CAZFZC010000031.1:1036-5933 GCA_964523155.1 uncultured Methanosarcinales archaeon | reverse complement strand
GAGCCTGCAGACCCGTGCAGCGACGGAGTTCTCGGTGGCACTGAGACAGACATTGACTGCGGCGGGAGCTGCGCACCGTGTACAGACGGGAAAAAATGCAGGATAAACAACGACTGCGTAGGCAAGAACTGTGTTAACGGGATGTGCATCGGTGCAAGCTGCACTGACGGAGCGAGAAACCAGGGTGAAGAGGGCGTTGACTGCGGTGGGCCATGCGATGCCTGCGAGACATGCACTGACGGAATCCTTAACCAGGATGAGGAGAAGACTGACTGCGGCGGGGTCTGTCCGCCGTGCCCGGTAGAGGATTTCCAGATAGCCCCCGATGACCTGGAATCGCTCAAGCAGAAGTTGACGCAGGGAACCAAGGCAACCTTTCTGACCAACGCCCATCCCGCAGGGGTTGAGGTCGGCGGGGAGCATGTTTTTGCACTCGGCATAACAAACACCCTGCTTGAGGAAAAAACATTTCGTGTGAGCATAACATTCAAGGATGCAAAAGACCTGCAGAACAACCCGATAGATGTTGACAAAGACACTGTGCTGGAGTGGTTTCGGAGGAACAAGTTTGAGCCTGCGGCGCTTGGCGCATACGAGCAGATGTTTGTCCCGGTTGGCCTTCAGGTTGGCGAAAATTACGCGCCGGGAAAAAAGACCGTTGCTGGCAACTATGTCTTTGAGGCAGTTGTTGAATACCAGAAGACATCCTCAAACTGGGAGGAGCATGCGAAGCTTCCATTCACAGTCCGCGTGAAGTAGGTGCAAGCACTTGGGAGTAGCCATACGCGAGATAGTAGCAGCAAAGCCCACTGATGCAGAGCAGCTTAGGGGCAAAACCCTTGTTTTTGACACCTTTAACCTCCTCTACCAGTTCCTGACCACGATAAGGCAGAGGGACGGCAGCCCCCTCACTGACAGGAACGGCAGGGTCACAAGCCACCTCGCCGGAATGTTCTCAAGGACAGCGTATTTCCTTGAAAAAGGGATTCTGCCTGTTTTTGTCTTTGACGGCACCCCGCCCGCCCTCAAGAAAGGCGAGATTGAGAACAGGCGCAGGCTAAAAGAGGGTGCACAGGCCAGCTACACCAGGGCGGCCCAGGAAGGCGACGAGGAGGCAATGCGCAAGTACGCCCCGCGCACTGCCCGGCTGACCGATGAAATGATAGGGGAGGCAAAGCAGATGGCATCCTATCTTGGCTGTCCTGTTGTCCAGGCGCCAAGCGAGGGCGAGGCCCAGGCAGCCCACATTGTCAGGCAGGGAGGGGGATATGCCACAGTGTCCCAGGACTTTGACACCCTTCTTCACGGCTCGCCGCTGCTCGTACGAAACCTTTCTGTAACCGGCAGGAAGAAGGTTGCAGGCAGGCTTGCAACAAAGCAGGTTGAGCCTGAAATTGTCAGCCTCTCAGAAAACCTCAACGCCCTGGGAATTGACAACGACCAGCTTATTGCGCTTGCAATGCTGGTCGGGACCGACTACAACCCAGGCGGGGTAAAGGGGATTGGGCCGAAAAAGGCGCTTTCGCTCGTAAAAAAACACGGCAAGGATTTTGATGAGCTGTTCTCGCAGGCCGGCTGGGAGGCTGACGTGCCCTGGACTGAAGTGTATTACCTTATTAAGAACATGCCTGTGACATCAGCGTATTCCATAGAGAGGGCCGAAATTGACGCAGGGAAAGTCAGGGAGATGCTCTGTGGCGAGTACGGGTTCTCAGAGGAAAGGGTTGAGAAGACCCTGGCTAAGTTTGAAGTCAGGCAAAAGGGCCTCTCAGAATTTTTCTAAAGCCTTATAAAGTTTGTACTCAATCAGGCCTGCATGCCGTCATTTCGTGAAAACCTTGTAGGCGTGCTGAGCAAAGTGGAGCTTGCCAGGGCAAAGACAAGCTTTGATGTGATAGGCAGCATTGCAGTGCTTGAGGTTGACGAATCGCTGCGGCGCAGGCAGAAGAAAATCGCAGAGGCGCTTTTGGCAAGCCATAAGAACATAGAAACAGTGCTTCGCAAGGACAGTGCGCACAAGGGCGAGTTCCGTGTGCAGAAGTACAGGCACCTTGCAGGACAGAAAACCACAGTTGCCTGCCACAGGGAAAACGGCTGCCTCTTGCGCCTGGATGTCTCCAGGGTGTACTTTTCGCCCAGGATGGCAACAGAAAGGAAAAGGATAGCCTCGCTTGTAAGACAGGGTGAAAATGTCCTGGTTCTGTTTTCAGGCTGCGCGCCCTATCCGGTTGTCATAGCAAAAAACGCAAAGCCAAGGCAGGTTGTTGGAATTGAGCTTAACCCCGAGGGCCACATGTGGGGGCTGGCAAATGTCAGGGCAAACAGGCTCAGGAACGTTTTTTTGTTCTGCGGGGACGCAAGGCAGAAGCTTAAGGAGCTCCTTTCAAAAAGAATCGGGCTTAAGAGCCACTGGGAAACGCGGCAGCTAAAAAAACGCCTTTCGCTCAAGCCTTCGCTTGTTGAGTTTCATCTGCGCGACGGCGACCTTGACAACCCCGGGCTGACTTCTGCAATAAAATATGTGAGGTCGCTGGGGATAATCCTGGTGCTGCATACGCCCTTTTACAACAATGGGGTAGAGGCAGGCCTTGCAAGCAAAAATCCAGGTGTCGTTGAAAGCACCCGGCAGATGGTGGGAAAGCTGGAGGGGCTTTCAGAAAAATTTGGCCTGCGCTATGTCATGCATGCATATACAGAGCCGGGCGGAAAAAACAGCATGGCCGCGCTGCAGAGAAATGTGGGCAAGAGCAGGTTCATGATGCTTGAAAACGCCCCCTTCGGGTTTTTTGGCACTGCTCCGGCAATGCTAAAGCTTGCTCCAAAGGCAGGGCTGTGTCTTGACCTTGCCCACCTACACATCACATCCAGGGACACTTTTTATGACGATGTATGCCTGCTTGGCGCAAAGGGCGCATACTTTCACGTTGCAGATTCAGCGCCTCAGGTACACTCATGCCCTGTTGGCAGCGGCGAAATTGATTTTTCAAGGGTTGTCCCATTTTTTGGGGAAGGCATTGTGGAAGTCTTCAGCGCAGACGAGAACAACCCCCAGGAGATGATAGAGAGCTACAGGAAATTTGGGCAGGCCATCCGGAAGTTTTCGGAATTTGACAGGATTGTCATGCCGCTTCCGCGTGGCGGGGAGGACTATCTTGACGCAGCGCTCCTTGCTGCACGCAGGGGAACTGTTGTGCATTTTTACGATTTTTTGCACGAGGACGATTTTGAAGAGGCATGGAAAAAGGTTGGCGCAGCCTGCAGGAAAGCGGGGAAAAAATTCAGGAAGCTCTCATTTGTAAAATGCGGCCAGCATTCGCCCAGGACATACAGGGTCTGCGCGGATTTCAGGCTGACTTAATATAAAGCGCAGCCTGGCCTTTCACGCTTTCGCTTTTTGCCTCAGCTGCAATTTTTTGTAGGTGCCTTAGCACATTTTCCTTCATCCCTTTCTTCATCAGCCGGACATGCTGGAAGCTGTTGAGCATTCGCGAGGCAACCATCGTGTTAAGCGGGGAGAATTCGATTATTTTCTGTGCCAGCCACTCCGTGCCCCGTCCGGTCCAAAGCATGCGGGTGTTGAAAATGAACGGCAGAAGAAGCGATCTAAGGCCGGTCACGCTCTTTTTGTCGAAGCATTCCCTCTGTATTTCGTGTTCTATCTCATCAATGACATCCGGGTGCTCGCCTGCAGCAATTATTCTGAGGTAGTTTGAGTATGCAGTAGGGTGGCCTTTCCACTCCTCAAACACCATGTTCAGCACTTCGCGCCTCTTTTGGCAGCTGCTTTTGTTCAGCAGGTAAAGGGCACTGACTTTCTCCTGTGCGCAGGCTGCATTCTGGTATTCCTGAAGAAGGAGCGAATGCGACTCGGGCGTATCATCCGCAGAAATCAGGGACAAAAGCACAGCCTTCAGCTGGCGCGCTTCAATTTCCGCTGCAAGCCCCCCTGGCGCCTGTATACTCTGGTAAATTTCAAGCATCCTGCCCCTGTATGCCCTGTTAAGCTCTTTCATCAGTGCCTCTCTTGCAAAGACGCGCTCCTGATACCAGGTTACATATTCCCTAGTCAGGGGGGTTTCGTCAACTGCAAGCATCCGCGACTTCAGCGCGCAGGGCAGGTCAGAGTCAAGGATTTCTCCATATAGCTCTGTCCATCGCCTGTCAATCCTTGCGTTTCTGTCATTCATCAGCGCCAGCCGCTGTCTCTCTGTAAGCTGCCGTGCCGCCTCAGCTCTGTTAAACAGGTTTGGGTCAAGCATTGCCTGCATCCGGAGCTTGTCTTCTGTAGCATCCTCCTTGAGAATCCCGTAGAAGCTGTAATCCCTGTTCATGGATACAAACGCGGGGCTGCAGCCAATTTTTAGCTCTGCCCTTTCTTCCTTGATTTCGAATACAAGCTCTTTTATGTCATTGCCGCTGCTGTCAACAAACCCCATTTGCACCGGCAGGTGAAAGACACCGTTTTCCTGGCAGAAGCGGAGTTTGCCGCCGGAGCATTCCGCCCGGACAACAGGGTAGCCGCTTTTCCTGAGCCAGCATTCCTTGAACATTTTGAGGCTTTTTCCCCATACCTCCTCAAAGCATTCAAAAAAATCCCCTGTGTCAGCGTTCCGGTTGCTGTACCTCCGGAAATACAGGTCTGCTGCCTCTGCAAATTTCTCCCGGCCCATCAGAAGTGACAGCATTCTTACAACTTCTGCAGCCTTTATGTACGTCAGGCCGTCCACAAGCTCGTCCGGATGGTTGAAGCCGTTGCGCGATATCGGCTGCGCAGCGCCGCCTTCCTCGATTGCAAGCGGCCCGAGCAGGGGGTCGCGTATCCTTGCTATGTTTGAAAGCCTCATTGACGCAGGGTCAAATGTATCGGAGAGAAACTGCCTTTCCACATGCACAGTGT
>CAZFZC010000031.1:0-1026 GCA_964523155.1 uncultured Methanosarcinales archaeon | reverse complement strand
AGGCCTCGTTGAGCCACATATCAAACGGAGTTGCCATAGTGGTTTCGCTTCCGCAGCGGTTGTGGAAAAACTCGTGCACAATGACTGCGTGGGCATAGACAAGCGCCATGTCAAGCGTGTGGCTGTCCACAAGCGCGCTGTCAGTCACAATTGTCGTGTTGCCAACATTCTCCATGCCGCCGAAATTGGAGCGTGTCATGCATATTGTCCTGTAGGCTTCCCTTTCATACTCGTAGCCGTGCTTCTTTGCAACCCACAGGACCGACTTCTTGAGTATTTCCATGGGAAGCCTTGCATCCTCCTTCCTTCCTGGCGGAACAAGGTACTCCAGGCGAACAGTTCGTCCGGACGGGTACGTTACGCTGTCTGCAAGCTCGTCCCATGTTCCTGCTGCAGCTATGAACAGGTAAGGCGCCATCGGGATGTCGTTAACATAAGTTATCTGCTGGAGGCCGTTGCCGCACTTTTTGGGCCTGGCGTCCGGATTGCTTTTCCGGCAGACGTCGCCGTTGCTTATCAGGTGCGTGTACCTTTCGTCTGCCCGAAGGGTTGTCCTGAATGTGCATTTCTGCCTGCAGTCATCCATAACCGGCGCAATGCGCTGGAACCCCCACTGCTGGCACTGGCTGATGTACTGCTGCGGCGCGCCGGCAGGGGTCTCGTCCTTGTAAATCCCCTCAAGCAGGGTATCAGAAGGCCTGCAGTACGTAACTGCCGTTATCCTGCACAGCCCGCCCTTTCGGAGCGGCCGCCTGACTGCAAGCCGGTTTTTTTCATAAGTGTACCTGAGGCTCCTGCCGTCTTCAGTTACAGACTCAATCTCAAGGTCTGTTGCATCAAGCACAACACTTTCAGAGTCAGAGATGCCTGTAAGGTGAAGTGTGCATTCTGCCCTTACTTTATCCTGGAGAAAGTCAAGCGCCAGGTCAATGTGCGAAATTTTTTGTATTACCTGCCCAAAGTCGGCAGGCGTGTATTTGTAGCCCATCATTCGCCAGGTGGCAAAGGGGTATAAAAAGCTTGCCT
>CAZFZC010000030.1:9539-10137 GCA_964523155.1 uncultured Methanosarcinales archaeon | reverse complement strand
TGTACTGTCTTACAATGGGGACTCCCTTGTTGACAAGGTTTGTCACATAGCAGAGCACAAGCTCCTCGCTGAGCCCTGTCCTTCTTGCTAGGTCCTTGTAACCAAGAGGCTCGTTCGCAGAATACAGGGCAAAAAAAACCTCCTTCTCGCGTATAGTGAGTGTTCCCACAGAATATTCCCTGGCGCTCTGCTGCGGCGAAATGTGCATACACAGCTCGTCAACGCGCTCTGCTAGCTTGTCAATCTTGGCGTCCAGCCTGCAAAGGTATTCATAGTTTGCCTGTATCTCGTTTGTGTTTTCGTTAATGCTCTGGAGGTGCTCATCAAACTCTTCCTTCACCTTTGAGAATGCGTCCCTTAATGAAGTCTTCAGTGCAGTCATCTCTCTAGCTGAATCATGTCTCACCAATTTCACCCCCAAAATTATGAAGTTAAAAATCATTAGGCTCATTTATATTTTTTTGTATTCTGCAAGAAATATTTTGTTACCAAAGAAACCAACCAAGCGCTTAATTTCCTGCCCTGGTGTAGCAAAGGCCCGCACTGTCTTTGTCCAGGAACCTGCACTAGAAACCCAGCCAGCCCGGCCCCTTCTTTT
>CAZFZC010000030.1:0-9529 GCA_964523155.1 uncultured Methanosarcinales archaeon | reverse complement strand
GTGGCCCCTGTACTGCCTTTCGTCATGCCGAAAGCCGGGGCTGTGGTGAAGGCTTCCCCTGCCGTCTGCTGAGTATTTGTGCTTCTTGTGCAAAAGCTCATGGTAAAGCACATACTTTGTGAGATCCGGCCTTGGCTTAAGCACGCTGCTTAGTGTAACTGTGTCTGTACCGTAATCATAGGAGCCGAGCTTTCTCAGGGAATTTCTGCCCCACACAAGGTTTGGCGTCTCCAGGAGTGAGCCAAAATACTCTCTGTTAAGCTCGCAAAACAGCTCAAAGAGCGCGCCATCAATCCTTTCCTTGGGGCTTGCCTGGTGGACTTTCTTGAGGAATATGTTGTAAAGCTCTGTGTTGACAGTCTTTGCCCTGCGGCCTGTGGCCTTGAGGATAAGGGTCTGCAAAAGCCCAATCTGGATGTCCTGCGAAATGCCCTTCCAGTGCCTTGATAGTCCGAACTCCATCATCCTTTCATTGTACCTGACATTCGCATTGTAGCCGCGAAACCTCCTGCTGTACCTGAGCTTCATTTCCCTTTCAGGCTCGCGGCCGAAGAGGCCCATGTAGGCTACTTTTGCAATGGACATTATGACATTTCATATCTTAGAATTGCTGCTATTGCACCCATGTCCCTGAGCTGTACACCCTCTCTTGTCTCTGTGCTGATAATGGCAACTTCAGCGCTGACGGGCTTTGCCAGCTCCTCGATTTCCTCAACCAGCGCATCATCACAGGTCTCGGACAAAAGCACTGTCTGCACAGCGCCTGTCTCAAGGTTTTTTTTGACCTCGGCTGTACCGTAGGCTACCATTCCCGGCTTTGTTGCCAGCAGGGTAAAAAACCTGCCCATGAGCTTTTTCTCGCCCATAATGTCCTCTTCTGCAAGGGTGTCCTCGCTTTTGTCAAGAAGCTCGTTCAGGCCAAAGGCGCCTGTGTAGGCCAGGTCCTTGACTGCAATTATCTTGTTCTTGACCTCGTTTGTTATATAGTTTCCTTCCACAAAATCATACTTGGTCGGCCCGGGACCGCCTACAATGATGCCCTTAATTCCCTCTTTGCCAAAAAACTCGTGCTTCATCAGGTCCCCGACCTTTTTGTAAAATTCCTTTGCAGCATCCTCCCTGAGGCGCATGAACCTTGCTGCGGACTGGCCGCCTGCCCTGGTCTTGCCCGGCACATTGGAGCTTGTGTGCGCCAGCTGGATTATGCTTTTGCCCTTGAGCAGGGCAATGTCAGCCTCACGCCTGTCCATTACCACAAGCCCGTATGCCTCCTTGACGTCAAGCATGTCCATGAGGTGCTCAAGCACAAAGGTCTTGTCGCACCTGTATATGCGTATGTTCAGCGGCTCGGGTGGCTCAACGGAAAACACCCTGAAGTCGTATTTGCCCTCTTGGCCGCTGACATTGCCTGAGAAAACCGCAAGCCCGTGCTCAGGTGTCCTGGGAAAGAGCCTGAGGTGCTGTATCATTTTCTCGAGCGCATCAATGACATTCTTCCTTGTTGCAGCGCTCTTTATGTTGGCTGCTGTTCCCTGCTCCTGCGCCAGGTGGCTGATTATCTTGTTGAGGTCATAGCCTGCCGGTATGTAAACTGACACAAGCTCTGTGTGCCTTCCCCTGTACTGCTCAAGCTGCCTGACAAATTTCTTAAGCTCGTACCTTTGCTTTGCACTTACCGCCATAGCCGTCCGGATAAGTGGGCCATTTATAAAACTAGTGGTGCAAATGGCGGCACGCTCCTTGCTAAACGCCACTTGTCTTGCAGGCACCGTTATATGCGGGCCAGAAAAAACCGCCATAGTGTCCGCTGACCTGTCAGCCTTCGAATGCGTAGAAAGTTTTTTATACTCACACCCAATCAGCCGTTAAATTTAAAAATAAACCCAAAATCCGTGAAAGAGATTTTGGGGCTGTAGGGTAGCTTGGTCCATCCTTTCTGGTTTGGGACCAGAAGACCCCGGTTCAAAAGGGTTTTGGGTTGTGAGTTTTTGGGCTCTGTTACGGCCCAAAACACTAAAACCCATGGCACTGTAAGTCCGGGCAGCCCCATTATGGTGAAAAATGACCACTAAGAGATTTGGTTCGCGATACGGCAGAAAAGTGAAAAACAGGCTTTCTGAAATAGAGAAGCTGTCGAAAAAAAAGCAGTTCTGCCCGCAGTGCAGGCGGGAAAGCGCAAAAAGGGTTTCACTGGGAATATACGTCTGTTCCAAGTGCAGCACGAAGTTCGCAGGAAGGGCATACTACCTGGAAAAGCCGCGCGCTGCAAAAGAGGTTGAGAATGGTTGAATACAAGTGTTTTAACTGCGGAAAAAGCGTGGGCGAGGACTACATCAAGCGCAAGGTAAGGTGCCCCTACTGCGGGAGCAAGATGATCTACAAGCCAAGAACCACCACAACCAGGGTTCTCGCACGATGAAACACACCGCAGTTTTCAGCCTGTGCGACACAGGACTTTACAGATGCCTTTCAAGGCTGGGCGAGAGCAGCACAAGAAGGAGCCAGGTTCGCATACGCAGACAAAGAAATGGTCTTTGTGCAGAGATAGAGGCACAGGACTTAACAGCCCTTCGCTCATCTGTCCTTGGCCTTATGAAGCATGTTGCAGTATACCAGAAAATGGGTGAGATACAGTGAACAGCCTTGAGGAACTGCAGATGATAGAGCAGAATGCCCAGCAGTACCTTTTGCAGCGCCAGCAGTACCAGTCTCAGCTGATGGAAATTGAGTCAGCGCTCACTGAGCTTGGCAAGTCAAAGAATGCCTACAGGATTGTCGGAAACATAATGGTGTCAGCAAAGAAAGATGACCTGGAAAAAGACCTGAAAGAGAAAAGGGAGATGTTTGAGCTCAGGATAAGGAGCCTTGAGAACCAGGAGGCAAAGCTCAAGGAGAAGGCAAAGGAGCTACAGAAAAAAGTGCTTGAGGGTATGGAAAATGCAGAATCCGCAGATAAAAAAAGCAGTTGAGGGCCTTAGGGAGCTTTGCACAGACAGCACAGTACCAAAGAATGTCAAGGTCAAGATTGAAAACATCATAGCTTGGCTTTCAAAGGACGAGGAAATATCAATTCTGGTAAACAGGGCTCTCAACGAACTTGACGAAATCAGCGACAGCAACAATATTGAGCCTTATACAAGAACCCAGCTCTGGAACATTGTGAGCTTACTGGAATCTGTCACCTGACCTTGACGATGACTTCTCGCAGGAGGTTTCTGTTGGGAACAACTATCATGTCGCCCTTCTCTGTCTCAAGCCTTGTTTCAAGGAGTTCCACATCCGTAATCCTGCCGCTGACATTGCCGATTGTTATGACGTCGCCCTTCTTGACAATGCCTTTCCATCCCGCATAAAACCCTGCCAGGGCGTTTGGCACAAAGTCCTTGATGGCAAGCAGGCATGCAACAACCACAAGGAGTATTGCTGCGCCTGCTAGAATGTTAAGGATTGGCGCGCCAAGCCCCATCCTCTCCAGTGCCCAGACAAAAAAAACCATATAGATTCCGTACCTTGCGAGGGCTGCGGCAGAGGAGGCAAGGTTTAGCCGCAGCCTTGTTAGCCTGTGCACAACCCTGTCAAGATGCAGTTCCAGGAGCACTTTCCTTACAAACCTGCCTGTAAGCTGGCCGACAATCAGGCCCATTAGTATGATTATGAGTCCGACAACGACCTTGACGTAGAACGGCTGCACAGCAGCCTTCTCCTGCCATTGCAACATGTTTCCCTGCAGGTCTTTATATATGTATCGGCTTACGCCAGGCAACCGACTTAATCCAGGCAGCTACAGAGGCATCACGTAGCTGCTGCTTGCGTCGGGCGCCCGGAGAAACCCTGCCCTTACGCCTGAGTCAATCCACCCGTGAGCATAGCTTACAGCTGCAAACGCTGTCACATAGTCCCCACGCCCCATGAAGTGCATGGCGTCACTGTAATACCTTTTTGCCATGTCCAGGAACTGCTCGCCCATCTGCGAGGCGCATGACACGCCCTTTAGTGCTCTCTCTGTAAGGGACAGGTAATGGCCAAGCTTCTTTTTTGTGACCCTGTCATTCATGGGCATTGGTGTGCGCCTGCCTCTTAAAAATCTTGCCATGCAAACCCCGCGCAATGCACCACACAGCAGGTATGCAGGAAAAATTATAAGCAGGCACAAGTTTCCTGTGACAATGCCCCTAACCAAGAAATCGCTTGCAGTCAGCCTGTCCAGGGTGTGCGTGTTCAATGAGCCTGAAGCGGTGCGGGAGCAGTATCCGACGGACAGCGAGACTGCGGCAGACTTCCTGTGGAACGCCTTCTTGCAGGGCGACATTAAGGGAAGAACAGTCGCTGACCTTGGCGCAGGGACAGGGATTTTGGGAATAGGCGCCCTTTTGCTGGGGGCAGAAAGGGTTGTTTTTGTTGAGGAGAGCCTTCCTGCGGCATCTGTTTTGAAAAGGAACACAGAAGGCATGAAAAATGCAGAAATTCTGGTTGGCAGTGCCCAGGATTTTGAGGTGGAGTGCGACACAGTTATCCAGAACCCGCCATTTGGCACAAGAGACAGGGGCGCCGACATCCTGCTGTTGAAGGCGGCATTTTCAGCTGCGCCGGTTGTCTACTCAATGCACAAGACTGCAACAAGGGTTTATGTGGCCGGGTTTGCCGCCAGTGCAGGTTACCGGTGCACCCATGCCTGGGACTACAGGATGCCCCTTAAGGCAACGCTTGCCCACCACAGGCGCCGCATTCACCGCATAAAGGTGAGTGTCTTTCGCTTTGTAAGGGACAGGCCGGCTGCGCACCCTGAACTGGGGCAGGCGCAGGCGGAAAAACAGTAAACCATTTAAATAAGTCAGAGTTTTTCGCAGAGATTATGGAGCTGAAAATCCTTGAGCAAGGCAAGAACAGGCTTGTTTTTGAGATACATGGCGAAAGCCACACGCTCTGCAACGCCCTCAAGGAGGAGCTCAGGAAAAACAAGAATGTTGCAGTTGCATCATATTTTGTTGCCCATCCGGACATTGATGTTCCGACATTTACAGTGGAGACGCGGGGAACAGAGCCAAAAAAGGCCCTGCTTGACGCTGTAAAGGGCCTAAGAAAACAGAACGAGATTTTTCTCAAGGCATTCAAGAAAGAGTCAAAATGATTTCTGCCTCTGACGGCCAAGCGCTCCTTGCCCTAGCCAGAGACAGCATCAGGGCACTCTTTCGGGCAAGAGAGCCTGACACGGCAGGCGCAGGTCACCTGACGCAGAAACTGGGCGTCTTTGTGACACTCAGAAAAAAGGGACAGCTTCGCGGATGCATGGGGATTGTTGAGCCAAACACTGGGCTCTGGCGTGCAACTGTGCAGGCTGCACAAAGCGCTGCAAGGGACCCCAGGTTTTTCCCCCTTGAGAAGCATGAACTTCCTGAGGTTGAGATTGAGGTTTCTGTCCTTTCAGAGCCGGTGCCCCTGACTGCCGAAAATCCAGACGAATACCCCGGACAGGTTGTGATAGGCAGGCACGGGCTGATTCTGCAAAGCAGCAGGGACAGCGGGCTCCTGCTTCCACAGGTTGCTGTTGAACAGGGATGGGACGCAAAGGGGTTCCTTGAAAACATCGGGGTAAAGGCCGGTCTTTCAAAGGAGGCCTACAGGGACAGAAAGAACAGGCTCTGTGTCTTTGAGGCTCAGATTTTCACAGAGGGTTAACAAATTTTAAATAATTGCCCGATAACACAGCCAGCAATGGCCGGGCAGGAATTTGTTGTTGCAACAACCAGGAAAACCGAGATTCTCGACATCACTGACAGGGTGTCAGAAATTCTGGCATCTTCGGGAACAAGCGACGGGATTGTGCTCATTTTTTGCAGGCACACAACTGCCGCTATCCTTGTAAACGAGAACGAGCCCGGCCTCTTAAGGGACCTGGCAGAGTTTCTTGAAAAGCTTGCCCCTTCAGGTGCAAGCTACCGCCATGACAATTTTGCGCACAGGAAGAATGTGTGCATAGACGAGCCTGCGAACGGGCATGCACACATCAGGAGCACTGTGCTTCTGCCCTCTGTTGCGCTTCCGGCTGCAAATGGAAGCCTTGGCCTTGGAACCTGGCAGCGGGTTTTCTTGGCTGAGCTTGACGGGCCCAGGCGAAGGACTGTGTCTGTGACAATTGCAGGTGCAAAATGAATGTGGAGCACGTGATTGAGCAGTACCGTAGCAAAGTCAACAGGGCTCTCAAGGTGTTTCTTGACAAAAGCTGCCGCAGGATGCACAAGGCTGACCCATTTGCCTTAGAGCTGATGCAGCATGCGGCAGAGTTCTGTCTGCGGGGCGGAAAGCGCCTGCGCCCAATCCTGGTTGTCTTCGGCTACAAGGCCTGTGGAGGGAGGAAAGAGGCGGAAATCCTTAATGTCTCTGTAGCTGTGGAGCTCATGGAAAGCTACCTTCTCATCCACGACGACATCATGGACCAGGACGAGCTGCGCAGGGGCTACCTGACAATGCACAAGGTATTCGAGGGAAAGTGCAAGGGCGCCGGTGCAGCAAGGTACGGCGAGAGCATGGCGATAATTCTTGGCGATTTGCTGGCTGTCCTTGGCAGCCAGGCGATACTTGACTCCAGATTCCAGACAAAAAGAAAGCTTCTTGCAGCTGAAATATTCAACAGGGCGGTAGTCAACACCTGCATAGGCCAGGCGCTTGACATAACCATGAACATGCGGGGCTCTGTGTCTGAGAGAGACGTTGCCAAGCTGTACGGCTTCAAGACATCGGTCTACACTGTGGATGCGCCGCTGCAGATTGGCGCGGTCCTGGCAGGAGCAGGTCCTAAGACTGCAAAGATTCTGCACAGGTATTCAATAACCCTGGGCAGGGCATTTCAGTACCAGGACGACATTCTGGGCATGTTCGGCACGAGGCACAGGATAGGAAAACCTGTCGGAAGCGACTTGAGGGAAGGCAAGCGAACCCTCCTGATAGTCAAGGCGCTGGAGCTGGCAGGAAAAAAGGACAGGGACACTATCCTTGGCTGCCTTGGCAGAAAAGACCTGGCCCACTCAGATATTGAGAGGGTGAGGCGCATTGTGGAAAAAACAGGCGCCCTTGACTACACAAAGAACGAGGCTGCAAGGCTTGCGCTGCAGTCCTCAAGGGTAATCGCACGCTCAAGCCTCATGGAACCTGCAAGGACATTTTTGCAGTCGCTTGCGCATTACATGGTCAGGAGACAGGCCTAGCGGCCAAACCTTCTGCACCGGCTGCTGTACTCGCTTATGGCTGCGGCAAAATCCTCCCTGGAAAATTCAGGCCACATGATGTCCAGAAATAACCATTCTGAATAGGCGCTCTGAAACGCAAGGAAATTGCTTGTCCTGCGCTCGCCGCCCGTGCGTATTATGAGGTCGGGCTCATCCGGGCAGTATAGGCTTTTTTTGAAGACGTCCTCGTTTATTTCGCCAATGTTCAGCTTTCCCGCCTGAACCTGCTCAGCAATCTTCCGTGTGGCGTCAATGACCTCCTCCCTGCCGCCGTAGGCCATTGCAAAGTTGAGTATGTAGCTGCTGTTGTCTTTGGTCATCTCCATGACCTGGCACATGCGCTCCTGGATGTCCGAGGGGAACATATGAAGCCTTCCAATGACATTGACCCGTATGCCAAACTCCTTAATCCTCCTGTCATCCTTGAGCCTGTCAAAATTTTCGCGGAAGATATCCATCAGGTAGTCAAACTCCTCCCTTGGCCTGTTGAAGTTCTGGACTGAGAATGTGTATAGCGTCAGCTCGCGGATGCCATAATCCCTGCACCATTCAAGAACCTTACCGACCTTCTTTGCGCCCCACTCATGCCCTTTCCAGGGCTTCATCATAAGCCTGCGGGAGAAGCGCCTGTTCCCGTCCATGATTATACCTATATGCCTGGGAACTTCCTCTGCCATTTTCGGCAATACTTAACGTTTAATATTTAAAGATTATGAAAAAATGTTTAAATATTCACACAAGCTCGCCCTGTTATGGAGGAGGGAGAAGAAGACCGCAGAAACCCGCTCTGGGTTATCATTGCAGCATTCCTTGCACTCATCCTGGTTGTCGGCATTGTCCCTGTTTTCCTTGTCAGCCACAATCCCTGGCCGAGAAACGTGCCCAGCCTTGATGAGCTAGAAATCAGTTACGGCGCCAGCCCAAACAGGACTTCCAATCGGGGCAGCTACAACGCTTTTTTGACACCAGGCGACCCCCTGATTAAGGTTCTTGCAACAAGGATTGCCTCACTGTCATGCCCCGAAAGCATAGTGTGCCATGCCAGGGCGATGTATGAGTTTGTCCAGGGCAACTTTGCCTATGTTTCTGAATATGACGATTATGTAATGCTGCCTGTGGAGATGCTGTCTGCACGGGGCGGGGACTGCGACGACCATGCTGTTCTTCTTGCAAGCCTCCTTCGGGCTGTAGGAATTCCAACCCGCTTTGTCCATGTGCCCGGCCACATATATGTGGAGGCATACCTCCCTGATGCGCCCGAGGAAAACAGCGGCTGGGTTTCCCTCGATGCAACCTGCAGGACTTGCGCCTTCGGCCAGGTTATGCCCAGATACATGGACGCAGAGAAGAGATACTCATGAGCACTGGTTTTTCTGCCTGGTCCAGAACATGTCCCTGCCTGTCCAAAAGAGCGCCAAAAGAGGCAGGCACTTCCCAATGGGATTAAATTTATAAAGAGGGGCCATTTTCTTGCCGCTAACTGTGGTGCTCAGTCCGTAGCCACTAACGCTTATGCGGATAGGAGGATGCGAGCAGAATGGATGAGAAAAAAGTCAAAAATGCACTGGCGAAAGCCAAGTCTGAAGCAAAAAAGCGTTCTTTCAAGCAGAGTGTAGACCTGATAATAGTCCTTAGAGACCTGGACCTTAAGAAGCCTGACCAGCAGCTGGACTTTTATGCCTCAACCAGCCACAGCCTTGGGAAGAAGGCCAGGATTGCCGCGTTTGTTGGGCCTGAGATGCGCGACGAGGCAAAGAAGGCTGTTGACCTCGTCATAACGCCCGACGAGTTCGCTCAGTATGCAGACAAGAAAAAGGCAAAGAAGCTTGCAGCAGGGTACGACTATTTCATTGCACAGGCAGATATAATGACCAAGGTTGCCCAGTCTTTCGGGAAGATACTGGGAACCAGGGGCAAGATGCCGAATCCAAAGGCGGGCTGTGTTGTCCCCCCGAAAACAAACCTCGCGCCTCTTTATTCAAGACTGCAGAAAACAGTCAGGCTCAAGGCCAAGACCCTGCTTGCTGTACAGTGCGTTGTCGGAAAGGAAGACCAGGACGAGGATGAGGTTGTTGACAACATCCTAAACATTTACAGGCAGGTGCAGGGCCATCTGCCCAACCATGAAAACAACATTTCCAGGGTGCTTGTAAAAACTACAATGGGCAAAGTGGTGGCAGTGCAATGAAGGGAGCAAAAGCAGTAGGAGCAAGGAAAAAGCAGAATGTGAGCGACTTTTCAGAGCTTGTTGAGAAAAGCCCTGTTGTGGGAATCATTACCAACAACTATCTTTTGGGTGCCGGTAT
>CAZFZC010000029.1:0-10268 GCA_964523155.1 uncultured Methanosarcinales archaeon | reverse complement strand
GACCGTTGCGGACTGAGCAGTTGTTGTGCCTCCTTCACCCTGAAATGATTCAAAGTAGCCTTTGGGCATTATGTAGAGTTCCTCATTGTTACCTTGCGGTGTTTGGACATTGGCTTTTATGACAGGCTGTGTTGGGTCGGCCCTGACTAAAGTGAATTCAGGTTTCTGCCGGACCTCGCGGAGCAGGGCATCCATGTCTGTTATGTCGCTTTCAGTAAAAAGTATGTTCATCATGGGAGCATTGACTGGAATTATTTTGATTCCTTCCATCTGGTAGCCGGGGCCGAGCGGTTCGAAGAAGTCAGCCTCGAGCGGCCTTATTTCTGCAACTTCTACTGTTTCTGGAATCACAACTGTTGCTGCAGTGTCAGGGCTCCTGGGCTCTCCCCTAAAAACCATCCTTCTGGTTCCTTCAGGAGTCTGCAAGTCTGCTGTGACTTGGTTTTCACCTTGTCTCACATTGGAGGTGCCAGGCATATCCTCCACAAGGTGCGCAATTGCAGCTATGTCCTCATCAGTATATAGCATATAGCCTGTATCGCCTTTTTCAGTTGTGAACTCCTCTGCCCCGGTTACCTGCGGGCCGCTTTTCCCTCCATTGGTTATTATAACCGGCCCATTTGGCGATTCATAGACTCTTCTGTTGGGTTCTGTGTGGGAAGGGGTAAGCCCGTATTCCTTTTCGATAGCAGCAAGGTCTGCACCGGGAAACCGAATTACCTGTGCAGGCCCATCTAAGGTTAGTTGGGTTGAGAGTGTTGGCAGTTGCGGGTCGGGCGTGTTGCCGACAGATTTTATGAATTCGCCGATTTTTTGGTTGGGTAGCTCTCTTTCTTTCTGCAATCGTGTTGAGGCAACCGAGTTCATCACCCTGCCGCCGTGTATGAGCTCTGCCAAGTCTGCCCCATACTGGCCGAAGAACCTGCCGACGTCACCGCCAATTGCCTGTCCGGCTGCACCATAGAGATATTGAAAAGCAACCTCCTCAATGAGTATCTCATCACCGTAAAAGAATGCCCCTTTCTTAATAAGGTCTGCTGCGCTGTGCTCAAGGAGTTTTTTTCCTGAAGCAGCAGCACTGCCGCGGATAACATTGGTCACACGGAATGGGACAGTGATTACGTTCCCAAACATGCTAACCCCGGTTTCTACTGCCCTTAGACCCCGTGACGCCTGCACACCAGCAGGAAGCACACCTCTGATTACACCGTAAGCTGCCTTTCCGCCCATGGCAGTCAGTTGTGCAGCCCCCATAGAGAGCGGCATTGTTACTGCCAGCTGCGCAAAAAACTTAGGTGATGCAATCTCATCTACAATATTCCTGTCCATCCCTGAGATGTCGCCAACAATTTCTTCAAATGACTGTTCTTCAATTACAGGCACGCCAAATTCACCGCTGGTTGTCATCTCGTATTTTTTCTGACCGACAATTAGCCCTTCTGCTGTTTGGATTGCGCTGCTTATTTTGCCATAATCATCTCCTGCAATGCCTCTCAGGTCGTTTTCTGACATCTTGGCTATCTGACTCATCGGAATGTTTTTGTCTTTGCTGAACCGGCTGAGATGTCTCAGGGCCCGGGCTTGCTCGTATGCGGTCTCCTGGGTTTCTTTGAATTTCCCCTCTGCATCTGTAAGCTGGTACCATGGAAGCGTGAAGATTAGCGCATTGTCATACCATTCGTCCTGTATTTTGGCAAAGTGCTTTTCAGCAGCATTCTGGTTCTTGTTCACCATTATGTCTGCCATCATCGAAGCAAGGTTGGCTTCTAGCTCCACCCTCAGGTCATTTGGAACATTTTCCAGTTTCTTTTTAAAGTCCTCTGCGAGTTTTGCACGGGCCATGATAAGTCTTTCGCGAAGTTCCTTCTGTCCTTCGGCAGTGTCTTTCAGATCGTCCTTCCAAGCATTAATAATAGTGCCGGTAACCCCATCACCGATTGCAAAAACCTGGTTACTGTTAGTGGCATCATATTCCTGATAAGCCCTCTGCTCTTTTTCATATAGAATACGTATCTGCTCCTGGATTCTTGCATCCTGCACATTGAACTTAACGAAATCCTGCAGCAGTTCTGGATGCTTTTCAATTCCAGGCATAACTTTCCTTAGCTTGTCTGCAAGCTGTATTGCCATCAGATAGCTTCGCTTCTGCTCAATTCTCTCTAGCGCAAGCTGGTCCTGGATGCCTGGTTCCAGGGACTTTTTTCTGATATTATTTGCCTCTTCAGTCAGCTTCGCAAGTTCCTTTCCAACATCTTCCAGCGCCAGGCTTTTTGCATATGTTCCGAAGAGCCCAAGTTCTTTTTCCGCCAGTGCGTCGTGTTCTTTTTTTGCGTTCTGTTTGTCTTTGTTCAGTTTGTCCCAGTACCAGCTGTCATGCTCTTCAACAGCGTCTGCCAGCGTGAAAAGCGCGTCCTGCATTGACTGCATCTCCTCTTTTGCTTGCAGCCCCTTCTCCTTTGCACTTATGAATGCCTCCAGGTTATCCAGCGCTGCATCTGTGGCATCAGTCCTCTCTATTCCTGACATTGCTTCCCTTGCCTTACCATATTCACCTTTCTGTATCAGCTGCAGCGCTTCCTTGAACTTGGCCTCTTGGGTCGTGCTGACCCCTGAATTGCCGGCAGAAACAAAGACGCTGCCTTCCTTCCACATGACCGAGCCGGGAAGTTTTCCGACATCCGATGTCACATACAGGTTCGTCCCGCCAGGGTTATTCAGATTCTTGAGGTCTTCACTTCTGTAGATTATCTTTGACTGGCCGCCATTTTTCTCAAACCTGACAAGCGCACTGTTTTCGCCAACGTTCTTTCTGAAGTAGCCCATATCAACGGTTTCCAGTTCATTTGAGAAGAAAACATTGTCTGTCTTGCCGTTTAGTGTTGGAATGTAGAGAGCAGAAGTTGCGCCATCTGTTCCTGCCACTTCAAAATCATCGCCGGAATATTTCACGAGACCAAGGTTTACCTGCCCGCCTCTCCCGTCCATTATGCCACCGCCTTCAAGTTGCCCCTCTACTGCCAGAAGTGCCTTTTGCATTTCTTTGAGCTGAGCCAGGGCATCTTCTTTTTTCTTTGGCTCCGTTATCTTTGCATACGCGTCCTGTGCCCGCATGTACATGAGCCGCATTGCCACATATCTCTGGAAAGCGTCGGCACTGTTCATTATGATATACTCACAATCTGCTTCCCCGTTACAGTACCCAGGCATCATTTGCGAGGTGTACATCTTACCATCCACTTCCAGGGTAAAGCTTGAATCCTCGTTTCTGAGCATGTACTGCTTGAGCCCGTCTTGGTCATAGGCTGCCAGGAAATTACCCTTGTACAGATGGTTCATGAATTTCAGTTCTGCAGCCACACCTTGAACAACAAGCCTTTGGCCGTCAAAGCTGATCCTCGCTGTGCCCTTGAAATTTGTAAGCGTTAGCTCGCTGCCGAAATACTCGCCCCCTGCAAGCGCAGCGCCCTCAATTGTGAGTGAGTTGCCGTTGCCAAAGTCCATGGAAAGCCCGTCTTTCTGTGGCTCAATTGTCACCTGCTTGCCGTTGAGGGTGCCTGTGTAGGTTTTCCCGAGAGGCCCGTCCTTCTCTTCCAGTGTGCCCTGGCCCAGCAGCACGACTTTTCCGTCATCCATTGTCAGGTAGACGTTGCCAAGGTCCCCTGAAACGACCCTGCAGTCTTCTGCGTTTTCGCATCCGGTCTTCCCTCCTCTATGTTCGACCAGTATCCTGCTTTTTCCCTCGTGCTTCTCAGCAATAATGCGCAGGATGTCTTTCCCGTCAGAAAGGGTGAACCTACACTCTCCGCCCGGACAGTTGTCCAGGACAAGCGCGCCTTTTTCATACCTTGCAGCAGTATTGACAATTACAGAGAACCCGCCCTGTATCCCCGCAGCCTCTTTTATCGCATCAGAGAGCTTCTCCTTGTCTGTTATCTCGCTCAGGTCAGACAGCTGTTCAAGCCTTGACCTTCCATTTTCCTTGTATGCCAGCTGCTCTGATGTGAGCTCGTTAATTGCTTCCTTGCCGACAAAGTCCCTGAACCGCAAATCTTCCTTTGGGATCCTGTCCGGATACCTGACCTGGTCGTGGTTGGGCACAGAGTTCCAGTCAACCTCAGAATAGAGCTCCTGTGGAAGGCTGCCTGACTTAAGCTCAGCCTCGAGTGTCGTCTTGTTGTCTTCAAGGTAGGAAGTAAGGTCAGCATACGCAATAGTGCTGCCTACAAAAAGCATTATCATCATAATGGCAGTGATTTTCTGTCTCATGTTACCTCAATCACCACACTTTTCTTTGCCTGGTTGTAGTGGGCATCCTCGCACACGAACGTCACGTTGAACTCGCCGGCGATCTCGGGTGTTGACAGTATGCTTCCGTCAAAGAGTGTCTCAAGCATGGGCGTGTCATCTTGCACCCTAACCCTGTCGCCTTCAGGGTCAGTACAGACCACCTTGTAGAGCCACGGCATGCTTTTCGGGAGCGTTATCCTTTCAGGCAGCTCGATGACAGGAGCCAGGTTGGGCATGTTCTCAGTTGCGAATGCGAACACAATCCCGTCCTTGAGGTAGTAGATTATTGAGTTGTTCCTTGGCACAAGGTTGACTTCCTCCTTTCGCATTGCAAGGGCGGTCATGTCTATCCACTCCGGGTCAAAGTCGGAAAGGATCTCCAGTGCAGATGAGTGCAGCCTGCCAAGCTCTGAAGGCGAGTCGCCGAAATGGACTTCCTGCCTTTCATTCTTGATTATTACCGGGTAGACTGTCCTGACATGAATCCGGTCAGCTGCAATTGTCACAGTGCTGTTCGGTTTTTCCGGGCTTAGGTTGCCTGCGCATCTGGGCAGCTCTATGTCAATGTATGCTGCAAGATCCCTTTCCATCTGCGCCCGTGTCGGAAGGGTGTTTTGGCCGCCAAGGTAGCCGTAGGAAACCTGCAGCCCGTCTTCCTCAAAGTACCTGTCCGGCGCAAGCCTGCCCCCCTGGGCAGCAATGAGCCGCGCGCCATCAGACGCAATTCCTTCAATGCATGCTGTGACAAATGCTGAGACCTTCGGGATCTCCCTTGTTGCCTCCTCTTTTTCTGCAATTGGAGCCATCACGAAGGCAAATGCAATAAGAACCATTATCACGAGCCCCATAATGATGAATGCAGTCACCTGGCCCCTCATTTTTTACCACCCAGCCTGCCGACTTTCATCTCGATATAGCTCTTCTTGCCAAGCTTCATATATCCGGATATATCGTGCGGAATCCACAGGAGCAGCCCGCGGCCGGAGCGCGAAACCTTCTTGACAAATCGCAGCTCCTCTTTTTTTTCAAGGAGCCTGGCTGTGCAGGAAAGATAGTCCCCCTCCTTTAGCACTAGGTAATCAGAGACATTCTTTGGAATCCAGACTAGAAAACCGCTGCCTGAAGCTGCCACACGCTTTGTGAAGACTATCTCATCTGTCATAGTTCTACTATGAAATACATCATTATGCATATTTTTACTATGACAAATCTATATAAAAGTTTCGTTTTCTGTGTGCTGGTATAAGAAAGTGTATACTCAAGGCAGGGCGCAGGCGCATCTCGGCATTTTGGCAGTTGTCAGGCATCAAGCACAATTCCAACCGGGCAGTGGTCTGAGCCCATGACATCCTTGAGGATGAATGCTTCCCCAAGCCTGCTTCGCAGGGCAGGAGACACCAGAAAATAGTCAATGCGCCAGCCGATGTCTTTTGCCCTCGCATTCATCATGTAGCTCCACCATGTGTAGTGGCCGCCTTCTTTGACAAACTCCCTGAAGGTGTCAATCATTCCAGAGTCAATATACCGCTGGAAGCCTTCCCGCTCTTCGAGTGTAAATCCAGCATTCTTCTGGTTCTGCTTTGGCCTTGCAAGGTCAATATCAGTATGGGCAACATTCAGGTCCCCGCAGACAACAACGCTCTTTTTCTTCTCAAGCCTCATCAGCGCAGTCAGGAATTTTCTGTCCCACTCCTGTCTGTAGTCCAGCCTCGTCAGGCCGCGCTGGGCATTTGGCGTGTAGACGTTGACAAGATAGAATTCACCGAAGTCAGCGCAGATAACCCTGCCTTCATCATCGCCCATGAGCCCGCAGTCAACAGATTTGGGTTTTCTGGTGCAGAAAAGCGCAGTTCCGGAGTAGCCCTTCTTCTTGGCAGTGTTCCAGTGCTGAATATATGGGACATTAACCTGTGCACTGCCCTTTATCTCCTGCAGGGAAAGGATGTCTGGCTTCTCGTTCTCAAGGAATTTCACAAAGCCCTTCTTGAGAACAGCCCTTATTCCGTTCACATTCCAGGAGACGAGTTTCATCAGGGTTTCTTGGGTTCTCGGCTTATTAATAACAATTTCGGCCATATAATCAGTGGCGTTGTGAAGGTTTTTGAGCGCCGGCAGCAATTCCGTATCCTGCCGCCGCCCGGACAGCAGGCCCCTTACATCCCCAGAATCGTGCCTGATGGGCTTTTTCAGATGGCTGCCTATGAACCATGGCAGCAGAACCAGAGAGGCACTGCTTCAACCAGCATTACAAAGAACGAAACAGAATTAGCCTTTGAGCTCGCCAATCTTTTTTACCAATTCATTGAACACCATCCTTTTCTTTGCTGCAGACAGGGAAAACAGGACTTTTTCAACCATGGCAGAAGATATTGTAAAGATGTAGTTGGTTTTTATGATGCTGTCTTTGATAGCCCCCTCTTTCTTGAAGAGAGGAATCCCCCTCATCCCAGTGTTGCTGGTTATCCCAGCAACCACGACATTATCATATTCTTCAAACAGGACCAACGCAGGCCTCTTCTTTATCTCGAATGTGTCAGCAAATTGTATCTTTGCCAGGACAACTTCTCCGGGCTTATGCGTCATTCCAGTCCTCGTCTTCTTTGTTGTCCCAGAGCTCTTTCATCTTGGCCTGCTGTATTTTGTGCAAAAACTCGCCGTACTGGTTTCTCTTCTTCACATTCTTAAATACTTGGATCATGTCCCTTATCAGCTCATTGTATGTTTGTCTGGGGTATTCTCTGACACTTTTGAGGGATTCCACAAGTGATTTGTCCAACTGTATTGTTGTAACTGCCATTATATGCTCACTATAGTTAGTATATAATAAGTTATATATTAATTTTTTCAATGCGGCCCAATGCTAGCATCTAGCTGCCGTCCGGACAGCAGGCCCCTTACATCCCCAGAATCGTGCCTGATGGGCTTTTTCAGATGGGCAACCAGGCACACAGTTCCGACAGTTTTATAAACAGACAAACCCATGGCCAGACAATGGCCTACCTTATCCTTGTGCGCCACGGTGAGTCCCGTTGGAACACAGCCAACAAATTCACAGGCTGGGTTGATGTGCCGCTCTCAGAAGTCGGAATACACGAGGCACTGATATGCGCAAAGAAGCTTGCGAATCTGAGAATTGATATTGCGTTCACATCAGAGCTGGAGCGCGCGCAGGAGACCCTGCTGCTTATCCTTGCGAGCCAGAACAAGACAGGGGTATTTTTGCATGAAAGCAGCAAAAGGAGGAAATGGTCGCTTCACCCCTGCCAGATTGGAAAGGGTGAAATCCCGATATACTCAAGCGAACTTCTCAACGAGCGCTACTACGGCAGGCTGCAGGGCATGAACAAGAACGAGGCCAGAAGGAAGTGGGGCAGAGAGCAGGTCTTCATCTGGCGAAGGAGCTATGATGTTGCGCCACCCGGCGGCGAAAGCCTCAGAGATGTCTGCAGGCGGGCTCTGCCATACTTCAGAAAGACAATCATGCCGCAGAGCAGGAAGAAGAACGTGCTTGTAAGCGCCCACGGGAACAGCCTGAGGGCGATTATAAAGTATCTGGACAGGATAAGCGGTGAAGATATACCAAATCTCGAGCTGCCGTACGCAAAGCCGATTGTGTACAGATGGAAAGGCGGTGCTTTGGAAAGGGACAACCACGAGCACACGTTCGACAGGCCATTGCACTGGACGAGGAATAAGCCCCACAGATAGCTTTAAATAATCCACTACAACACCGCTTGTCATGCAGAAGTCTGCGTTTTGTTGGTAGGAAGTGCCTCATCGTTCTAAAATGATTGCCAAAAACATTCTCGACCTCATAGGAAACACCCCGCTCGTAAAAATCAGGGGGCTCAACCCAAACCCAAAGGCAGACATTCTTGCTAAGCTTGAGGGGTTCAACCCGACAGGCTCAATTAAAGACAGGATTGCGCTCAAGATGATTGAAGAGGCAGAGCGCACAGGCAGGCTTGCCCGGGGCAAAACAATAATCGAGCCGACGTCAGGCAACACAGGCATCTCCCTTGCAATGGTCGGCGTGGTAAAGGGATATGAAGTCGAGATTGTGATGAGCGAGGCAGTCTCTGTCGAGCGCCAGAAGATGATAAAAGCCTACGGGGCGAAAATAATCCTGACAGGCGCAGACAAAGGAACAGACGGGGCAATAGTCAGGGCAAGGGAGCTTGTTGCAGCAGAGCCCGACAAGTACTACATGCCGGACCAGTTCTCAAACGAATGCAACTACATTGCGCATTACGAGTCAACTGCAAGGGAGATAATAAGCCAGGTTGGCTATGTTGACTACTTTGTGTCTGCAATCGGAACGAGCGGAACCCTGATGGGTGTTGGGCTTGGCTTAAAGGAAATAAACCCCAATGTCAAGATTGTCTGCGCCTACCCTGTGAAGGGCCATTACATTCAGGGCCTCAAGAACATGGAGGAGGCAATTGTCCCGGAAATCTATGACCCAAGCAAAATACACGAGCAGATTCATATAGAAAGCGAAGAGGCATTTGAGATGGCAAGGCAGCTTGCCAGGGTTGAGGGCATTTTCTGCGGGATGTCAAGCGGTGCTGCCATGCTTGCTGCACAAAGGCTGGCGCAGAAGATTGAGCAGGGCCGTATTGTCGTGATTTTCCCTGACAGGGGCGAAAAATACCTGAGCACGAGCCTCTTTCAGGTCTAAGCCAACTTCTCCTTGGCACCTGCAAATTTCTATACATTTTTTAGGGGCTGCTGCTGCGTCTTTGGCATCCGGCTCGTTCCTGAGCCCATAACATGCCTCATGCAGCTCAATTCTGTGCACGTTTGGCAGGCTGTGTGCTTGAGGCGGCATTTCCATCGGAGCCACGGACCAGGCAGAAGGCGCAAATGCGGCGCTGTCAGAATGCTGCAGGCAAATCCGTAGAAAATACCCTCTTATCTATGATGACATACCCCCTTGCCTGCAGGCGTTTGTCTTAGGGTTTACTCAGGATTCTCCCGTATCCTGACACGCTCCTCAACCCAGTCCCTGTAATAGTATTTCAGGGTCAGGGTGACTGACTTTGTGAAGAGCGCGCCCTTCTCGAGGTTGTCATTGACACAGCGGATTACCACTTCCTCGTTACCTGGCTGGCCTGTCGGGTGGTATATCCTGCCTACATTCGGGTTTCCCCTGGCTGTACAGCCCCATTCCGGGTCCTCTGCCTGGAAGGCAAACTCGTCGTACTGTTCCTTGAACTCGTCGTTTTTGTAGGCAACCATCCTTCCCTTGTCAACGTTTCTGACAGGTATTTCCAGAAGTATCTTGCCTTTTCCGATATACCGCTGCTGTACAGTCCCTACTTGGACAGGCCCCCCTGAGGCAAATGCCTGTTTGGTTGAGTCAACATCACAGACAGTTGTGTCCTTTATGTTTTCCTTGTAGCAGACTTTCGGGATATTTATGTATGTCTCGTACGGGTAAGTCATGTAGAGGAAAATGCTTGCATCATAGTGCGTGCCGACCAGGTTTTGGTACTTGGCCTTTCCGAAGTCAACCCAGGATTCGCCGCCGTCAGGCAGGAACTGGCTGACTTTTTCGAGCTCTTCGCTGTTTGTCTTGGTGAAGTCAAGGCCTGAGAAGTCGCTCGGGCTTATGCCCTTTATCTCAAGCTCAACAGTGTTGGCAGGAATGGTGTATTCGCCCCTGTTATTCAGATAAACTTCCACCGGAAAGCTCTCGTCTTCCCAGACTTCGTTTGCTGTGCCCGTGTCGCTGACAGAGTTAATCTCCTCGAATTTTGCATACAGGCCCTCAATTCCGCCGCGCCAGGGTGATTCCACATACTCCTCTGCCTGGTTGGACGAGCACTGGGCGCCCATTGAAAACATAACTATAAGAACAACAGCGACTGCGTACGTAATCCTCATTTTTTGCTGCCTCCGCTTTTTTTTTCATTAATTGGGAACATGGTTTATAAACCTTTTGGTTATTGCACTGAGCCCGGCGGCTTTATGATGTC
>CAZFZC010000028.1:0-10296 GCA_964523155.1 uncultured Methanosarcinales archaeon | reverse complement strand
TGGAACTGAACAAGGGGGTCTCAAAATACAACACAGAGATAATGAAAATTGAAGGGAAAATCGAAGCTGCGAATAAAGCCCAAAGCGAGGCTTAGACTAACTTGTAAATCTCCTGGAGCTGAGTTCTGGCTTTTGTGTTTGGCTGCACCTGGTAGCTAAGTTCATAGACCTCCTTGGCAGCTGCCCAGTCATGCTGCCGGACATAGATTTTTGCCAGTTTGTTGATTGCCCTTACTGTGGTTTCTCCCTTGACTTCCTGGCCGATAAGGTAGCCAATCACTGGCGCTAGCTTTTCTTTCGCTTCTGCGTATTGCTTGCTTTCTATCAGTGTGTCTGCCTCCCTTACGATTGCTTCGCACTGTGCAATACTGTATTCTTTCATTGTGCCCTGCTCTGGGCTGCTAACTGGGGGTTTATCTGGTGCTCGTTCTGTTTCATTCATAGTATCATCTATACTATTTATTGTTCCTGCAGCGCGCTGGCCCTCCCAGTTATCATACTGCACTTTCAGGTCCTGCAATTTATCGTATACGCTTTTTTTATATTCCCATGTAAGCCTCTCATGGCTGGACAGCGCGCTTACAGGCCTCCTGCCCTCTGGTGTGGTACGAAGCTCATCTATCCTTCTTCGCAGGGCATTATACTGGCTTTTAAGAATTGGATACTGTTGAAAGTCCCTCGCTGCCAGGGTGGACACTACATCATCATAGAGATGCCTTGCCAAACCGTCAAGACCTTCAATTTCTGCAGTATGCTTAAGCGTTGCTGCAAAAGTAGGCTCATCATTCTTCATGACACCCTCAACCCCTGGCTCGTTCCTCTTTTGCATGTCATCCTTTGTTTCCTGCCTCATACACCCTGCTGAAAGCGCCAGATATATAAAACTTTCGCTTTTTTTAACACTTAACAGTGGTAACAAGCCTGCGTGCCAGCCATGCCGCAAGCCTGCCTCTGGGCAAGAGCCTCCAGAAACAAGGACGTGTATAATAGCGCGCATACTGTTGGTGCTCTAGATAGAAATTTAGCAAAGTGGCGACTCGCTTTTTTCACTGACCAGCGGACATTTATGCGCAGAATATCTAAAGATAAACAAATTGCGCATTTATAAACGAACAATAAGGGTAAGCTGGTTGTTTTTCAAGACAAGCAAATTCGAAGAATTCGGCATGATGAAGAATGGTACTTCTCAGTCATAGATGTAGTTCAGGTGTTAGCAGACAGCAATAACCCGCGAAATTACTGGTCTGATCTTAAAAAAAGGCTTTCTGATGAGGGATTTGGGTTGTCCGGAAAAACCGGACAACTGAAACTGATGTCATCGGACGGCAAGGCATAACCTAGAAGTCAATTGTATCATTAATGCTAGGGCAGATGTTTTGCAGGAGCATACCGAGCTTTCATGCATAACGGGTCTGCGGATAGAGCTTCATTTTTCTTGTCTTTCATTTTTTGTGGGGATATGAATTGAGGGCCGTCAGAGTAGCCACATTGAATGGCTCTCATCCCTTGACACAACATAAAATGTAAAAAATCTATGTGCTTATCCTCAATATCTTTGGATAGAAGGCTGAAAGGATACTCAGGCATCTCATAAATAGAATATAACCTGCATGCAGAAGCAAGATAATTGTCCATGATGGTTCTGTTAAGACTTTGCGAATTTTGCTCTGCTTTTACAAGGAAATAATCTATCTGCCTGAAATCAGACTCAATAGTTTCCAAAAGCCTTTCATGAAGGCCTACTGCATTTATATCAGAGTTTTTCTTTTTTCTTATCTTCTCTAGTTTATCAAATATGCTTTTGTCCCCCATATCATGCAATAAATTACCATTGACTAATAAACATTTCGTTAATAGAATTACAGAAGTTTTTGCAGATATATCATAAAGAGTATAGACAAGGACAAGATGCGATTTTAGAATAAATTATACGCCGCGGCCCGGATTTGAACCGGGATATCCGTAGGGAAACTGGTTTTCGAGACCAGCGCAGTACCGGGTTGTGCCACCGCGGCAGACTTTGGCATGAACGCTAAAAAAAAAGACTACAGGGATATTCTGGCAGGAATTTCGCCAAACTTGCTCTTTTACGACGCCGCGGCCCGGATTTGAACCGGGACATCCCAAAGGAAACAGGATTTCCAGTCCTGCGCAGTACCAGATTGTGCCACCGCGGCATTCAGAATGATGGACAGGCGGGTGTTATTTAAATATTTCTAGCCTGACATTCTGGGTGGAGGGGCCAGAAACGATTAAATAATTTCATTACAATAACAAACCAAATTGACTGAAATAAAAGCCCTCAGGGACACCCCTCGCAGGCTACCTTGTCCCCCTTTTACAGCCGTAAGGGCTATGAGAAGGAACAATAGTCAGTCAGGAAGTCTGAGAGGAAAAAACAGAATTTCAGGGGGAAATTATCAGCCTGAGATTGGCTGGGGTACATAAGTGGCAACTACATGGGGCAAATGCCCTAGACATCAATCATCTCAATCTCGATGTTAAGCCCTTCAGGGATTGGAACCCTCATGACCAGCCGCAGGGCGCGCTCGTCAATTCCAAGGTCAATCAGACGCTTGTGGATGCGCATCTCATAGCGCTCCCAGGAAGCCTTGCCTTCGCCTGATGGAGAACGTCTTGTTGTTATCTTTAGCTTTTTGGTAGGAAGCGGAATGGGCCCGCGCATGTCAACGCCTGTCTTCTCGACTATGTCCCTGATATTGTCACAGACCTGGTTTATCTTGTCAATGTCCGTGCTCGCGAGTTTAATTCGTGCTTTCTGCATTTCCTACCTCATGATAAGCGCCAGTTCATCATGCAAAATTAAAAAAAATTATTTTTTCACAAGATCGATGCACATGCCTGCCGCGACTGTCTGGCCTGAGTCGCGCACCGCAAACCGAGACATCTGCGGGATGTCCTTCTGCTTCTCGATAACCAGCGGCTGGACAGGCTTGACTGTTATTATCGCAGCATCCCCGTTCTTGACAAAGTCCGGGTTCTCTGCAAGAGTCTCGCCTGTTGCCGGGTTGAGCTTTTTCTGTATTGCCGTTATCTGGCATGCAACCTGCGCAGTGTGTATGTGAAATACAGGTGTGTAGCCAACAGTCACGACAGTCGGATGGTTCAGGACAACTATCTGCGCCGTAAACTCAGATGCCACAGTCGGGACATTGTCCTGGTGGCCGATCACATCGCCCCTCTGGATGTCCTTTTTGCCAAAGCCCCGGACACTAAAGCCGACATTGTCTCCCGGCTCTGCAGACTGCAGCTGCTCATGATGCATCTCGATTGTCTTGACCTCGCCTGAAACGCCCTTGCCCTCGCGGCCGGGAACAGCAGTCACCTTGTCGCCTACCTTCATGACGCCTGTCTCCACCCTTCCCACCGGGACAACCCCTATGCCTGTGATGTTGTAAACATCCTGAATAGGCAGCCTCAGCGGCAGGTTGGTGGGCTTTTCAGGCTCCTTAACCTGGTCCATGAGCTCGAAAAGCGTCGGGCCTGTGTACCACGGCATGTTTTCGCTCTTCTTATAGACATTGTCGCCAACAAGCGATGCGAGTGGTATGAACGGGATGGCTTCGGGCTTGTAGCCTATGCTCTTAAGGAGCTTCTCAACATCAGCCTTGACTGTGTTAAACCTTGCCTCATCGTACTTGACCATATCCATCTTGTTGACCGCAATCATAAGCTGGTTCACGCCAAGAGTCCTTGCCAGGAACACATGTTCCTTTGTCTGCGCCATGACCCCGTCGTTTGCAGCCACAACAAGCACTCCAACATCAGCCTGGCTTGCGCCTGTTATCATGTTCTTGATGAAGTCCTTGTGGCCCGGCGCGTCAATGATTGTGTAATAGTATTTGGGCGTGTCAAACCTTTTGTGCGCAAGGTCAATCGTAACGCCGCGCTCCCTTTCCTCCTTGAGGTTGTCCATGACAAACGCGAACTCAAACCCTCCCTTGCCTAGGTTGTTTGCCATCTCCTTAAGTTTTCTGAGCGCCTGCTCGTCGATATTGCCTGAATCAAATAGCAGCCTACCGACAGTTGTTGATTTACCGTGATCCACATGGCCGATAAAAACAATGTTTATGTGCGGTTTTTCCTTTGCCATTATCCTCTCCTCCGTTCCTTTTTAAGGTGCCCCTCTGGAATTGGCCCCTCTATTTAAAAGTATCGGAATCAGGCTCCGAGCATTGCCTCGGTAAGCCCCTTCCGCTCCCGTATCTGTTTTACGACCTTGTTCTGCAGCTCTTCCGGCATCCTTTCAAATGTCTGGTCAATCAGGCTTGATGTGCCCCTGCCGCCGGTTGCGCTGCGCAGGTCGTTGGACAGCCCGAATGTTTCCGCAACCGGAAGCTTGCCCTTAATGAGCACCCTGCCCTCGTCCTGCTGCATCTCGATAAGCTGGCCCCTTTTGTTGCTGATGAGCTTTGATATCTCGCCCATGTACTCTTCAGGTGCCTCGAAAAGCAGCGTCTGTATTGGCTCAAAGAGGTGCGGGCCGCTGTTCATAATTGCAGACCTTACCCCTTCCCTAACGGCAGGATACAGCTGTGCAGGTCCCCTGTGGATTGCGTCCTCGTGAAGCTTGCAGTCAGTCATCGTGAGTTCCATCTTAAAGCAGGGCTCCTTTGCAACAGGCCCCTGTTTCATGACATCCTCAAACATGTCAAGCACCATCTCAAGTATCTCGCCGATGTGGACTATTCCCCTTGTTCCGTCAATAAACACATTTCCGCTAAAGATGTCCTTGACTTTTAGCGCCTCCTTGCTGTCCATTCCGCACTCAACAAACTTGTCCCTTATGACCAGGTCCTTTTTCTTTATCCGGCCTTCAGGAAGCTCGCCGCTCTTTATTGCCTCGGATATCGCATCTGACAGGGGCTTAGCCTTGAAAAACAGGTGGTTGTGCTTGTTTGGGCTTTTTCCCATGCCCACTGCCCCTGCCCTGCTTATCGCCTCCCTGTAGACAACAATAGGGTTTCCTGTCTTTATGTCAATCTTCTTTTCTGTTTTTATCCTGTTCTCTATTATTTCAAGGTGCAGCTCTCCCATGCCGTGCATGAGGTGCTCGCCTGTCTCCTCGTTGAGCTCAATCTTGATTGAGGGGTCCTCCTTCTGCACTATCTTGAGAACCTCAATTAGCTTTGGCAAATCGCTTGGCCTTGTGGCCTCAACTGCCTTTGTGACAACAGGCTCAAATATGTGCGCCAACTTTTCAAAAGGCTCGCTTTCCTTAAGGGTTACTGTCTCACCGGGCGCAGCCTTAAGCCCCGCAACCCCTATTATGTTTCCTGCAGGAACATTGTCGACGATTTCCTTTTTTGCCCCGTTATATACATAGACCTGCTGCACCCGCAAATTCTGCTTTGCCAGGTTCAGGTAAACAGGCGTGCCCTTCTTCATCGAGCCTGAGAAGAGCCTTCCCGCGCTTATCTCGCCGGCCTGCGGGTCCACCACAACCTTTGTCACGATAAAGTACAGGGGGCCGCCTGGGTTGCAGCCAATGAGGCTCTTTGCGTCTTCGCTTTCCATGTCTCCTCGCCAGATCTTGGGTATCCTGTACGCCTGGGCAACCTTGGGGCTTGGCAGGTTATTTACAACCATGTTGAGCATGACCCTGTGCAGGGGTGCCTTCCTTGATATCTCAGTTATCCCGTCTTCGTTTCCTGACAGGTAGGCTGTTATCACATCCTTGAAGGTTATGCCGTGCTTCTGCATGTAGGGAAACGACAGGGCCCACTTGTGAAACGCGCTGCCAAACCCGACAGTTCCTGCCTGGGCGCTCACGTTCCACTTTCCCCTGAACTCCTCAGGGCTTATCTGCTCAATGAACCTGTTGACGTTTGCAATGACCTTCATGAACCGCTCCTGCATCTGCTCAGGTGTGAGCTGCAGCTCCCTTATCAGCCGGTCAACCTTGTTTATGAAAAGTATCGGCTTCACGCGCTCCCGAAGCGCCTGGCGAAGGACAGTCTCTGTTTGGGGCATTATCCCCTCAACTGCATCAACAAGGACAACTGCGCCATCAACTGCCCTCATAGCCCTTGTAACATCGCCGCCGAAGTCAACGTGGCCGGGAGTGTCTATGAGGTTGATAAGGTACTCTGTTCCGTCAACATCGTGCACCATGTTCACGTTTGCCGCATCAATTGTTATGCCCCTTGTCCTTTCGTCCTCGTGAAAGTCAAGCTGGCAGTCCTTGCCTGCCCGTTCCTCGCTCATCATTCCGGCGCCAAAGAGCAGGTTGTCGGAAAACGTCGTCTTTCCGTGGTCAATGTGCGCGCAGATGCCAATGTTTCTTATCCTGTCAGGACTATTCATAATCCTTGTTACCTTATCAACCATCTTCTCTCCCATTTTATGTCCTCCTACATTACATGGTGCTCATGATTTAGCTTGTACCTGAAAAGCTCCTGGGCGCTGAACCACAGGCTTAATTCCTTCTCTGCGTCCTTTGCATTTCCTGACGCGTGTATCAGGTTCATTGTTGATTTTCCGGCAGCGTCAGTGTAGCTGAACGTGTGGTGCGCATAGTCGCCCCGGATTGTCCCCGGCGGGGCCTTTCCCGGCTCTGTCGGGCCGACAATCTTTCTTACTGCCTCAACAGCATTTACGCCCTCAAGAACCATCGCGATTACCGGGCCGCTGATGATGTACTCCTCAAGCCCCTTATAAAACGGCTTGTCCACGTGCTCTGCATAATGCTTCTGGCTGAACTCCTTGTCCACCCAGAACATCTTCATGCCCACAATTTTGAGCCCGGCATTCTCAAGCCTCCTGATTATCTCGCCTGCAAGCGCGCGCTTCACACCGTCGGGCTTTATCGCAACAAAGGTCCTCTCTATCATTTTTTCACCCATCCGGCGCTTTTCCTGCCAAGCTTGAGCATGGCTTTCTCGCACCTGCCTGAGCAGAAGAACAGCTTCTTGCCGTCCTTTTTCACGTAAAGCTTGCCTGTTCCAAGGGGTATTGCCTCCCCGCAGAAGCTGCACTTTGCCATCAGCCCGACCCCCTGCCAGCCTTGTTTAACGGCCGCGCCTCAATTTCTGTCTCCCTGAGCATGAGCATGTCACCTTCCTGGACAGGGCCCTTGACATTTCTGCGTATGACCTTGTTTTTGTCCTCTCCGGCAAGTATCCTGCACCGGACCTGTGTTGCCTCGCCCCGTGAGCCGGTCCTTCCGATTATTTCCTCAACCTTTGCAGGGTATGCGGCTGAGAACTGGACAGTCCCTTTTGGGGCGCTATCCGCTTGCTTCTTCTGTGGCGCCGCCATCCTTTGTCAACTCCTTTACAAGCGACTTTGCATCGCCTTCCTTGACTATTGCAACCGCGCTTGTCGCAACGCTCAGCCCTGCTGCAGCCCCAAGCTCTTCCTTGCTTGGAACCTCAACGCACGGTATGCCCTTTTCCTTTGCAAGAAGCGGTATGTGCATGACAACCTCAGGGGGGCTTATGTCCTTTGCCACTATTACCAGCTTTGCCTCTCCCTTCTCAAGGCTCTTTGTGACCTCGTTTCCGCCTTTCCTGATTCTGCCTGTCGCCCTTGCTATCTCGATAGCCTCGTATTTCTTGTCTGATTTTTCTGCCATTCTTACCTCCGTGCGGTATGAGAAACCCATACCTCTCTCAGGCCGTAGCCCTCATCAGTCACTGGTATATACCATGTCAGGGAAAAGAGGTGATTTTTAAAGCTTGCGGTAGCCTGGCAGAAAACCGCCCTGGAATGATGCCCGGAAAAGCTTTAAAAACACATGCCGCTAACCTGTCTGCATGGACCAGGCAATACTGAGGCACGCGCTGCAAAACGCGCTTAAGTACAGCGGAAGGGCCAGCGCAGACGCAATCATAGGGAAAATACTCAAGGAAACTCCTGAGAGGAAGTCTGACCTCAAGGCGCTGCAAAAGGAAGTTCTGGAGGCAGTTGAGACAGTCAACCGTATGGGAAGGGATGAGAAGGAGCACTCGCTTGCTGAGCTTGGCGCCCCAGGCGTGAAGAAAACAGAGAGGGACATTTTCGGCTTCATGGACATTAAGGGCAGGGTTGTCAGCGCGTTTCCGCCAGGGCCGGAAAAATACCCGCACATTGGCCATGCAAAGGCGCTTATCCTCAACCACATGCTGGCGAGGCGGCATTTGGGCAGGTTTATCCTCAGGTTTGAAGATACAAACCCCGTGCTTGTAGAGGAGAAGTTCTACAGCATAATGCAGGATGACTTCAGGTGGCTTGGAGTTGACTGGGATGAGCTTGTTTATGCATCAGACCACATGGAGCTTTTTTACAGGCATGCACAGGCCCTGATTGAGTAAGGGCTTGCCTATGTCTGCACCTGCAGCCCTGATACTGCAAGCAAAAACAGGCAGAAGGGTGTTGCATGCAGCTGCAGGGCAGGAAGCACGCAGGAGAATGTTAATGAATATGCCAGGTTCAGGGCGCTTGCGCCGGGCCAGGCAGTAGTGAGGCTTAAAATTGACATGGCGCACAAGAACAGCACCATGCGCGACCCTGCAATCCTAAGGATTATTGACAAGCCCCACGCACGGCAGCACCAGAAGTACCGGGTGTGGCCGACCTACGATTTCCAGAACGCAATTATGGATGGAGAGGGAAAGGTTACCCACAGGCTGCGCAGCAAGGAGTTTGAGATGCGCTCAGAGCTGCAAAGGCACATCCAGAAAATCCTCGGCTACAGCCAGACAGAGATATTTGAGTTTGCCCGCTTCAATCTCCAGGGAGTGCCAAGCTCAGGAAGGCTGATACGGGAAATGATTGGAAAGGGCGAGCTGCTGGGCTGGGACGACCCTTCGCTTGCAACACTGGCAGCCCTGCGAAGGAGGGGATTTTTGCCAGAGGCAATAAGGGAGTTTGTGGTGTCCACAGGAATAAGCAAGGCAGAAAGCACCCTCACGTGGGACGACCTGTATGTATGGAACAGGAGGCTTCTTGACAAAAGCGCTGCCAGGTATTTCTTTGTGGCAGACCCTGTCAGGATAATTGTTGAGAACGCGCCATTCATTCGGGCGAGGCTCAGGCTGCACCCAGAGCAGCCTGATAAAGGGGAGCGCATACTGGAATGCCGCGGCGCATTCTATATCGGGCGCAAAGACTACGAAACCCTGGAGGAGGGAAGGCTTTACAGGCTGATGGACTGCCTGAACTTTGTCCGGGAAAAGGGCAAATTCATTTTCCATTCCTCTGAATACAGCAGATTCAGGGGAGAGGGCCACCTTATCCTGCACTACCTGCCTGTTTCAGACAGCCTTGCCAGGGCAGAAATCCTTATGCCAGACAAGACACTGGTCAGCGGTTTGGCCGAACCATTGGTAAAGGACCTTACACATGGCGAAATTGTGCAGTTCGAGCGATTCGGCTTCTGCCGGCTGGATGAAAAAAGCGAAGACAGCCTGAAGTTTTACTTTGCGCATAAGTGACATGGCTGCGCTTTTCACAGCAGTGCTCATTAGGGAGGCAGCCAAAGAAGTGTTTAAGCCTGTGGCGCTTTGCAATCCCCCGTCCAAGGCTGCGCCCTACATCACGCACAGAGATTCAGCAATTTTTCTGCACGAAAAATTTATATACTTGGCTTTCTTGGACCACCATCAGAAACAACCGGGGTGAGACAATGCTCATAGTGAAGGCAAAAATCAGGGAAGCTGCAAAGGGTTTCAATGTTTCAGGAGATTTTGCTGACGCTCTTGACAATATGGCTCAGGAGCTTGTGAAGAAAGCCTGCAGCCGTGCAGAGGCCAACGGCAGGAAAACCGTCATGGCTAAGGACCTTTAGGCCTGATTTTTTTCTTGAGTTCTGCAAGCTCCTTTTCAAGTTCAGTTATGTCCTCTACTAGAAAATCGTCCCGGATGTCAAGAGAATAGGGGTCTTTTAGCTTCCTTTCCGGCTTTTTCCCTGCATGCGCCCTCGCAAGGGCTAAGAGAAGGTCATGCTTATTTCTGATTTTCATTGTCAAACGGCCGCAGCTTTAGTTTTTCCTTTGATACAGGTGGGGGTGCTGTGTTTGACTGGATGGGCCGGAAGGGCTCATTTGGGCTTGTGCCAAAGCCCGGCTGCGCAGGCGGGGGCATTCCCTCGTCATTAGGCCCGAAAAGCGGCGGTGGCATACCCAGTTCATCATTGCCTGAGTCCATGCCGGGAAGTGTATCTGGCTTGGTATCCTGGGGAGCCTCCGGTGCCTCGAACATCGGCTCATTGGGCTCAACCTGGCTTATTCCACTGTCTTTGGGAACATCCTGGAAGAGACCTTTTCCTGTATCAGGAGACGGTGAATAACGATG
>CAZFZC010000027.1:2429-10384 GCA_964523155.1 uncultured Methanosarcinales archaeon | reverse complement strand
GCAAGGGCTCCTGCAGTGACAGCCGACGGCAGGGTGTACAGCCAGATGACAAAGCCAAAGGCACAGGAGCTTTTGGAAAAGCTAAAATGACAAACGTCGAGCTTGCCAGGATGCACCTTTCAGGCGACCGTGTGACTGTGGGGCTTGCAACCTGCGGGATAAGCGCTGGCGCAGAGCCTGTCTACAGGGCGCTTGCTGAGGCAGGGTTCGCAATACCGGTTGATCGTGTGGGCTGTGCAGGGATGTGCTACAATGAGCCGGTTGTGACTGTCACGCAAAAGGGCAGGCACTATATATACGGGCCAGTAACAAAAGAGAAGGTCACGTCGCTTATAGAGTGCATAAGGGAAGGGCGGGTGTATAAAGAGTTGTTGCTTGGCAGGAGCCTGCAGCAAATCCCGTTCTATAAAAAGCAGAAACGACTTGTCATGGCCAACTGCGGCAAAATTGACCCACAAGACCTTGCCCAGTACATTGCCGAGGGGGGCTATGAGGGGCTGAAGAAGGCAGTTGCCCTCGGCCAAAAGGGTGTTATCGGAGAGGTTAGGGCATCAGGCCTGCGGGGCCGGGGGGGAGCCGGGTTTCCAACCTGGAAGAAATGGAGCTTCATTGCAGGCGCAAAAGGCGCCAAGTACCTTATCGCAAACGGCGACGAGGGCGACCCGGGCGCGTTCATGAACAGGACGCTTATGGAAAGCGACCCGTTCAGGATACTTGAGGGCATGGCAATAGGCGCGGTTGCAACAGGCGCAAGGGAGGGCTTCATCTACACAAGGGCAGAGTACCCCCTGGCAATACAGACCTTAAAGAAGGCGATAGATGCTGCGTACGAAAACAATCTCCTGGGTAAGAACATCCTTGGCTCAGGCCATTCGTTTGACCTTGAGATCCGCAAAGGCGCAGGCGCGTTTGTGTGCGGCGAGGAGACTGCGCTTATCGCATCCATCGAGGGCAGGCGGGGCAGCCCCAGGCCAAGGCCGCCCTACCCTGCGCAAAAAGGGCTCTACTCACTGCCAACTTCAGTCAACAATATCGGCACCTGGGCTCATGTGGCAACTATCCTTGGAATCGGCGCGAGCCAGTATGCCAGGACAGGGACCAGGAAGACTCCGGGCACAAAGATAGTCTGCCTGACAGGAAAAGTCAAGAGGACAGGGGTTGCTGAGGTCCCGATGGGAACAACTGTCAGGGACATCGTGTACAAGATTGGCGGGGGCCTGCCCCGGGGCGTAAGGTTCAAGGGTGCGCTTACAGGCGGGCCTGCAGGCGGCTGCATACCCTGGGAGAAGATAAAGGCCAGGCTGGATTTTGAGGAAATGCAGGAGCTTGGCTCGATAATGGGCTCAGGCGGGCTTGTGGTTATTGGAGGCGACCAGTGCATAGTTGACATTGCGCGGTTTTTCATGAACTTCACCCAGGAGGAAAGCTGCGGAAAGTGCACCCCGTGTAGGGAAGGCACAAAGCGGCTGCTGGAGATGCTTGAGCGGATAAGCCAGGGCAAGAAAGCCAGCCTGGCAAAGCTTACCCAGCTTGCGCAGTTTGTCCAGGAAAACAGCCTCTGCGGCCTGGGCCAGAACGCGCCCAACCCGGTACTTTCCACACTGAGGTGGTTTATGCCCGAGTACCTTGAGCACGTTGAGAAAGGCTACTGCAGGGCGGGCCAGTGCACAGGGCTTGTCAAGTATTTCATAACCAAGAAATGCATAGGGTGCACAAAATGCGCGCAGTCCTGCCCTGTGAAGTGCATCGCAGGCGAGCAGGGAAAGCTCCATGTCATCGACCAGGAACGCTGCATACGCTGCGGCACGTGCTATGAGGTCTGCCCCATAAAGGCTATCGTGAAAAAATGAAAACAGCAATCACAGTCAACGGCCGAAAGGTTTTGGCGAAACAGGGAGAATTCATCCTTGACGCTGCAAAGCGCGCGGGAATCCACATACCGCATTTCTGCCTTGACGAGAGGCTTGGGCGAATCGGCGCGTGTAGGCTCTGCGTTGTGGAGGTTGCAGGCATGCCAAAGCCTGTTGCAAGCTGCGCAATGCCTGTTCGCGAGGGAATGGAAGTTTTGACGCACACGCCAAAGATACTTGAGGCGCGAAGGATAAACCTTGAGCTTCTGCTGGCAAACCACGACCTCAACTGCGTGACCTGCGAGAAAAACCTCAACTGCAAGCTGCAGAGGTATGCTGAGGAGCTGATGATTAAGGACATCCGGTACGCAGGCGAGCGTTCGGTGAGAAAGGTTGATACAAGCAGCGTTTCAATCAAGCGCGACAACAACAAGTGCATCCTTTGCGAGCGCTGCGTCAGGATATGCAACGAGATACAGACTGTGTATGCAATAGGCCTGCAGAACCGGGGCTTTCGGACGGTCGTGCGTCCGCCATACGGCCAGAGCATGGCTGAGTCATCGTGCGTGAACTGCGGGCAGTGCGTTATAAGCTGCCCGACTGCGGCACTCACAGAGAGAAGCGACATTGAGCACGTAATCTCTGCGCTCAACAGCAAAAAGCACCTTATCGCGCAGACAGCGCCCTCAATAAGGGCCACGCTTGGCGAGTGCTTCGGCATGAAGCCCGGAACGTCTGTGACCGGAAAGATGGTCACTGCGCTAAAGCACATAGGGTTTAGCGAGGTGTTTCCGACTGACCTTGGTGCTGACATCACGATAATTGAGGAGGCAACCGAGTTTCTCAGGAGGCTTAAAGAGAAGCGGAGCCTGCCTATGATAACAACCTGCTGCCCTGCATGGATAAAGTTTGGCGAGCAGTTTTTCTACGACGAGCTCCATCACATGTCAAGCTGCAGGAGCCCGCAGGCGATACTCGCCTCGCTCATCAAGACCTATTTTGCAAAAAAGCGAAAGCTTGCAGCCAAGGATATTGTGCTCGTTGACATAATGCCCTGCACAGCAAAGAAATACGAGATACTGCGGCCGGAGTTTTTCGGCGAGGCTGACTATGTGCTGACAACTGTTGAGCTTGGAAAGCTGCTCAGGCAGCTTGACGTTGACTTTGAATGCCTGCCTGACACTGACTTTGACGACCCCATGGGCCAGTACACAGGCGCAGGCGCAATCTTCGGCAGGACTGGCGGCGTCATGGAGGCTGCGCTTCGCACTGCAGCTGAGATGCTTGGCTCGCGGGGGCTTAAGCTCAACTACAGGCCAATACACGGCATGCGCACAATGAAGGAGACAACTGTAAGGCTTGCAGGAGAGGAGCTTAACATCTGCGTGGTGCACACGCTTGGCGAGGCCCGCAAGCTTATGCAGGAAATCCGCGAGGGAAAGTCAAAGTACCATTTTATTGAGATAATGGCCTGCTACGGCGGCTGTGTCGGCGGAGGCGGCCAGCCCCATGCCAACAGCGAAATCCTTGAGAAAAGGGCGCAGGCGCTAAACGCAGTCGACAGGAAGCTTAAGTTCAGGCTCTCGCACAAGAACCCGCAGGCACTTCAGATATACAAGGATTACCTGGGAAAGTTCGGCAGCAGGCGCGCGCACAGGCTGCTGCACACACGTTATGAGAGAAAGAGCGTAATTTAACCGGCACTTTTTCGAAACGGTTATATTAATATGTATGCCACCTCCTTTCTGGAGGTGATAGTATGAGAAAGGCGATATTTCTTTTTGTGTTTGTGTTGCTGGTTTCGTCTGTGTTTGCCAAAGAGAAATGCACAACGATTCAGAGCGGAGAGCTTTTTGCATCTGATGGAAGTGTCATAGAAACCGGGCATGATGGCCGGGGATACACCTACCAGGCGCATTTGTTCAATGGCATGTACTGTGATGCCTACAGGGATGCTGCGTGGTGCCAGCCTTACAAGGATGTGAAACTGTCCATGAAATGGAACGATGCATGGCTGAGCAACAAGGACTGCGATGACGACGGGCTGCTGGACAGGCATTACGGGTTTGATTCATATGTTGGATCTGGCGCATGGCTCACAAACCATCAGTCAGGCGAGTATGACATGGACGGCAAGAAGTGCAAGTGGAACTATTTTGTGAAGATTGTCGCGGCCCCATAGGATGCATATCAAAAATGGGATGTAGAGGGTACTTATGTTGTGGACTTCTATTTCCCAGGCTTATTCTCCCATAACATGACAATCGCAAACCAGAAAGAAGACGGATCCTTTGATGTCACCGGCGGTTATCCAAGTGGAGGCCCCTATACACACGAATGGACCGGAACTGGAACACTCGATGGGGATACTGTGACAATTGAGTTGGAGTATTACACTGGGAATATAGGATATACCCTATCAATGTCTGGCACAATTGCTGATGATGGAAGCATGTCTGGAGACGCTTGGAACAGTTATCAGTCAGCCACCTGGTCAACATCCTCTGGAACAGCGACGCTTGGCGGTGTCTGGTACGCAGCAGACGGAACGAGATTGGCCCGGCAATCTGGAGAGGATTTGTGGTAGTCCAACAGGCCGAAAATGACAAGTGCGCAGGCATAAACGGACTTCAGTACAACAGTCCGTTGAGGTCTGGGTTGGGCAACTGGTAAATTTTTTTCTTTTTTATCTCATAAGACCCTCGCACCTATCCTCAGGACTTCACATTTTTTTTGTTTGTGCTGGCTCGCCAGTACTAATTTCCAGAAACAGTGTCGTTGCAGAAATCTCGTACATCCTGTGGCGGTAGAGGCCGTACTCAACCAGGACGGCATCATTCTTGGCGTACTTTTCAACTGTCTCCAGCAGCACAGGGTTGCGGTAGTCTAGCTTTCGCCTGAGCAGGCCACAGTACTCGTGCTCGTGCTCTATCAATTCACTGTAGAGCAACAACGCGGAGTAGGGGGTCGGTGCACTGACAGGCCTGTGAAATGAAACCAGTCCATGGACAAACATGTTCATATCCCTGGTAGAGTCAGGGTCCAGCCACAAATGGTTCAGGTTGGTTGCTATGGTTATCTCTGCTGCAGATTTTATCATGAGCTCCAGGTTGCCCTGTCTTACGTCATTCATTACAGATTCTGCAGCTTTCCTGTCAACCTTCCTGAAAGGGTAAATTTCCATGACACATAGTATATGTTTACAGCCATTGCATGCGGGATATGGGCGTCGCATTTAAAAATTGCTATTTAAGACGAAAGTACAGTGCCAGGATGTCAAACCCACCTTTTATATACTTGCCCGCTGTACAGCCTGAGAAATGAACACCCGCCACATCGGCTCTGCAGTAGCAGTCGCTGGAATTATCGTGCTTTTGCTAGTATACACCTACTACCAGAGGGAGGAGGCTGCTGTGCAGCATTACGTGGATGAGCATGGCACCTGCTACCTCTCTGACGGAACATGCCTTCACGATACCTCAAAGCTGCCCTATGCTGCAGGCTTTGCCGCCGGGTTTTTTCTGGTAGGGACAGGCATTTACGTATTCATGGACAGGAGCAGGGAAGCGCTTGCAGCCCACCAGGAGGCTGTGAGCAGGGCACTCATGCAGGCCAAAAAAGAGGACAGGCTCAAGGACGAATGGAAGGCTTACCTTGCCGGCTTTAGCGAAGACGAACGGAAAGTGCTTGAGGCTGTAAAGGCCCAGGATGGGGTTCTCCAGTCAACACTGCGCTACAGGACTGCGATGTCAAAGTCAAGCCTCTCCCTGCTTCTAAAGAGCATGGAAGACAAGGGCACCATAACAAGGCAGGAGAAGGGCAAGACAAAGCAGGTCTTTCTTGTCAAGAAATTCTGAATAAACGGTCTCGAACAGGAATTCATGTTTTATGGACAGTCTGTGCACAGAATATTGGCTGGAATGGATTATATCCTTGCGTGATTTACCCAGGTGCAGAGGTGGCAGGATGGAGCTGCTGCTTGCCAACATTTGCGAAGCGCAGTCCTATGGGAGGGTGCTCGTGTCCATGCACGGCATCTTCTGGGTGGAGTTCCAGGAGAGCCCGGCAACCATGTTATGCAATAAGCATAGGATTTGCAGGGAGGACATCCTGGCAAGAGTGTTACAGAACGGGTGCAAGGTGGTACTATGAGGACAGAAACAATATATGCGAAGGGCATCTGCGGTGACTGTGAAAAGGAGATAGTAAAAGCTGCCAAGAAGGTTAAGGGAGTCAGGAAGGTACAATATGATTCTGGGTTATTGGCGGCGACCATCACCTTTGATGAGCGCAGGACGAGCATCGGGATAATAAAGGCTGAGATCGAGAGGGCAGGGTTTACCTGCAAAAAGCCAGGGTACGCATGGCTGGTGCTTGCCCTGGGCGCTGTGGTTGCAGGCTATTTCCTGCTCAGGATGACAGGGCCTTTCCAGTTGCCGTCAATCTCTGAAGGCATGGGGCTGGGTCTTGTGTTTGCAGTCGGCCTACTGACAGGCTTTCACTGCATCGGCATGTGCGGCGGGTTTGTGCTCTCCTACTCAGGCAACGCTAAGAGCAGGCTGTCCCACATCTACTACGGGGCAGGCAAGATGGTGTCATATACAATTATGGGTGCGGCGTTCGGGCTTTTGGGCTCGTTCATCGTCCTCACTCCGTCCATAAGGGGCTATGCAGGCATCATCGCAGGATTTTTTCTTGTCGTCTACAGTCTCAGGATGCTCGGGGTGGGGTTCGTTAGCAGATTCGGCATAAGGACGCCGGATTTTGTGAACCGCGCTGTCAGGGGCCGGGGCCCGGCGGTTATCGGCCTTCTGAACGGCCTTATGCTTGCCTGCGGGCCTCTGCAGGCAATGTATGTAATGGCTGCAGGCACCGGAAGCGCAGCCGCCGGAGCCAAGTACCTCTTTATTTTCGGACTCGGCACCCTGCCGCCCATGCTTGGATTCGGTTATCTTGCCACAGCAGTTTCGAGGAGGTTCACTGGCAGACTCATGAGGATAACAGGCGCTCTTGTGCTTGTGCTCGGAGTCATGATGGTTAACAACGGGCTGGCACTGACCGGCAGCTCTCTCAGTCCTGTCGGTAGCACCGAGGAGGCAGAATCTGTTTCAGACTACCAGGTTATTCGCATGGACGTGACAAGCGCAGGGTATGTACCAAACAAGTTCAGCCTAAAAAGGGGCGTGCCAGTGAAATGGATAATCCAGGGCAAGGAAATAAACGGATGCAACAATGCAATCATTGTCCCTGAGCTTGGCCTTGAGTTTGACATTGTACAGGGGGAGCAGGTCATCGAGTTCACACCCGCAAAGGAGGGAGTCGTGCGATGGAGCTGCTGGATGGGCATGATCCCTGGCGCGTTTGTTGTCCAGAACAGCGGGTCTGAGGTCGACACCACAGGCCTGGACGAGTCGCTGGCAAGGACCGGGAGCTGCGGCTGCGGCGCATAAATAATAAAAAGGACAGAGGCTATGCTGATAGGATGAAATCAGAGTTTGCGATAAAGGGCATGCACTGTGCGAGCTGTGCTGCAAACATAGAGAAATCCCTATCAAAGATCAGAGGTGTCAGGGCAGAAGTCAACTTTGCCCTGCGCAGGGCAAAGGTGGAGCACAGTGTCCCAAGAAAAACAATAGAACAGGAGATAAGGAAGCTGGGGTTTGAACCTGTTGAAAGCCTTGACGACGAGGCAGAGTCAAGAAAGCTGCTGATGCGCGTTCTTGCCTCTTCGCTCCTTTCGCTGCCTGTCTTTTTCATAAGCATGTTCGTCATGCAGAAGACATTCTTTCTGAACATACTCATGCTTCTGCTCTCGACCCCGGTCCAGTTTTACATAGCGTTTCCCATGTATGTGAGCGCGTACAAGGCTGTCAGGAGCCTGCGCGCGAATATGGACACCCTGGTGGTGATGGGGACAAGTGCAGCCTATTTCTACAGCCTCGCCTCAGTCTTTACAGGCGGCCATGTGTATTTTGAGGCAAGCTCGGTCCTCATAACCATTGTCCTTCTCGGAAGGCTGCTGGAGGCAAGGTCGCGGAGCAGGACGAGCATGGCAATAAGGAAGCTTATGGACCTCCTGAAAAAGAACCCCCACCCCACCGACGA
>CAZFZC010000027.1:0-2419 GCA_964523155.1 uncultured Methanosarcinales archaeon | reverse complement strand
GGCCAAAAACAGCAATCGTGCAAAGGGATGGTGAAGAAATACAGGTTCCGGCAGATGAAATCGTCAAGGGAGACCTATTAGTTGTCAAACCAGGTTCGGTTGTACCGGCGGACGGTGTCGTGACAAGCGGTGTTAGCGCAGTGGATGAGAGCATGGTAACAGGCGAAAGCATACCAGCAGAGAGGAGAAAAGGGGATAGGGTGATAGGCGCAAGCGTGAACAGGGAAGGACTGCTGATAGTAAGGGCGACAGCAGTAGGCAGGGACACTGTGCTTTCGCAGATAATCAGGCTTATAGAGGATGCCCAGACCAGGAAGGCGCCTGTCCAGAGGTTTGCAGACACAGTTTCAGCCTATTTTGTGCCGGCTGTGATAGCTGCCGCGGTCATTACGTTCTTCACATGGTGGTTTTTGCAGGGCTCAGGCTTTGCACTGGTCGCTGCTGTGAGCGTTCTTGTAATTGCCTGCCCCTGCGCCCTGGGTCTTGCAACGCCCACAGCCATCATGGTGGGAACCGGCCTGGGCGCAACGCACGGAATACTGGTAAAGGGCGGCGATGCGCTTGAGAAGGCGCATCAGGTGAAGCACGTAATCTTTGATAAGACCGGCACCCTGACCGAGGGCAGCCCTGCTGTGACTGATGTTGTCGCAGAGGATGAGAAAGAGCTGCTCTACGTGGCAGTGACGCTTGAATCTGCAAGCGAGCATCCGCTGGCAAGGGCGGTTGTAGAGCATGCAAGGAAAATGGGTGTTAGGCCAGGAAGGCTGAAGGGCTTTTTTGCGGTTCCAGGCGCAGGTGTGAAAGGCCTTGTCGACGGCAGGAAGAGCGAGGCTGGCAGGATGGTCCCTGCACAAAGCTACGAGGAGAAGGCAAAGGCGCTTGAAGCGGACGGCAAGACAGTGATTGTTGTCAGGAAGGGAAAAGTCCTTGGTCTTATCGCCGTTGCAGACAGGCTGCGGCCTGATGCTGGCGCTGCAGTGCAGAAACTCCAGGCAATGGACATATCAGTCCACATGATGACCGGTGATAACAAGAGGGTTGCCTCTGCAGTCGCAAAAAAGCTTGGGATAAGAAGCTACTATGCACAGGTCCTTCCCAAGGACAAGGCAGGTTATGTCAGAAGGCTTAAAGGCAGGGTTGCGATGGTAGGTGACGGAATAAACGATGCGCCTGCGCTTGCTGAGGCGGACGTCGGAATCGCAATGGGCTCAGGGACAGATATTGCGATGGATGCAGGAGACATAGTGCTTATGAGAAACAACCCCGCGGATGTTGCAAGAGCGATAAGTCTGTCCAGGCTTACCATGAAAAAGATAAGGCAGAACATGTTCTGGGCGCTTTTCTACAATACGCTTGGAATTCCTCTGGCTGCAGGCGTCCTCTACCCTTTTACAGGCTGGCTGCTCTCGCCGATGATAGCAGGCGCCGCCATGGCAGCCTCAAGCATCAGCGTTGTCGGAAACAGCCTTCTTCTTAGGCGGCTTTAGCTGCCTGTAGCAGTAGAATCCTGCAATTGCAGCAAGAGCATAGATTATGTACTTGAGCCACCGTGCTATCAGAAGGACATGCAGCCTGACAGGGGTTTCCTTCGTCACCAGGTAATTTGTTACAGTCAGCTGCTTGCCCAGCAGCGGGATTTCAAGCTTAACAGGCAGGACTCCGGTTCGTACCGGAACCCAGGTCCCATCAGGTACACCTTCACATCGGTGCCTGTGATTATCTCACCCGAACCTTGCAGTCCCAGCAAGTTGTCCCTAAGGTCGCCTGACACATGCACATGCTCGAGGCTGTAGAAATCCTTTGGAGTCTCGTTGACAATCACCACATCTGCGCCAGCAATACCTGTGCATAATATGAACAACAGGAGAAAAGCTTTTTTCATATTTTCACCCCTTTTGCGTTTACGGGACTTTGGATGTATTAATATTTTTTGGCAATTAGGCAGAGTTGTGCTATCACGTTTTAACTAGACATACCTAACCACCTTTGGTGGTGTGTATGTCTAAAATTAGTTTTGCAAAGAGGGTCTGGGTGGTCAAACAGTATCAGAATGGCATTTCTTGTGCTAAAATTGCCTTGGCTCAAAAAATACATCGTAGTGCGGTGTATCAAATACTCGACAAATACAAAGAATTCGGTTGGGATGGTCTTAAAGATCATAAAACTGGCCGGCCAGAGACTCAGCTCAACAAAAACGCTGAGGTCATAATCCTTGACCTCAGAAGGCGATTTGGCTACGGCGACGGGCTTGAGACAGGAGATGTCATGGGGCACTGCCTTGAGCTCATGGAGCAGCTTGGGCAGACGTTTGATTTGAGGCACCAAAAGAAATAAAAGCACACGCTTCCCGAAACGCCTGGATGTATCCGCACACGCATTTTCTTTTTGCACTTGTGCTTGGCCTGTGCCTGAAGAATGC
>CAZFZC010000026.1:9692-10433 GCA_964523155.1 uncultured Methanosarcinales archaeon | reverse complement strand
CCTAACAATACCTAACAATACCTAACAATGCCTAACAATGCCTAACAATACCTAACAATGCCTAACAATGCCTAACAACACCTAACAATACCTAATGGGGTTCGCAGAATATGAAGGGCAGAGGCAAATGATGCATATTCACAAAAGAAAATGGCAACAGAGAAAAACAGCAGACAAACTCCTGTGAAGAACCGGGTCTGGCAGCTTGAGGAAGAAATGGCCTTTCCCAAAGGCGGGATTTTCAGCAGGGTCATTGCAAAGGGAAAGGCCTGGAGCCTTACCCTGATGTGCCTTTCAGCAGGCTCTGAGATTGAGGAGCACACCTCTGCGAAAGAAGGGCTTGTGCATGTTACAAAAGGCACAGGCGAGTTCGTTTTGTTCGCAGAAAAGATAAGGCTTGTGCCCGGCACCCTGATAAGCCTGCCAAGGTCTGCGCCCCACTCGCTGTCTGCCAAGACAGACCTTGCAATAAATTTATATCTTAGCGAGGCATAAGCATATAGGAGAGGCCGAGGATGAAGATAGCCTTTTACGAGACAAAGCCGTGGGAGCAGAAGATCCTTAAGAAAGAGTTCAGCGGCCACAGGCTATTGTTTTCTGATAAGCCCCTCAAGAGCAGCAGCATGCCACAAGCAAGGGATGCTGATGCAGTCTCTGTATTCATCTACTCAAAGCTTGACAGAAAGCTTCTGTCAGGGTTCAAAAAGCTGAGGCACGTCTCTACGCGCTCCACAGGATACG
>CAZFZC010000026.1:3588-9682 GCA_964523155.1 uncultured Methanosarcinales archaeon | reverse complement strand
ATCAGATACTGCAGGAAAAGGAAAATAACTGTATCAAACGTACCGTACTACGGCGAGAACACTGTAGCAGAGCACACTTTTGCGCTGATACTGTCCCTCTCGCGCAACATACACAAGTCATACGTTAGGACACTAAAGGGGGACTTTTCAATTGACGGCCTGACAGGCTTTGACCTCAAGGGAAAGACCATAGGCATTATAGGCGGCGGCCACATCGGGCTTCATGTAGCCAGGGTTGCCCGGGCGTTCGGCCTGCATGTCCGGGTGTATGACGTGCAAAAGGACGACTTTCTTGCCGAGGTCATCAACTTCCAATACCTGCCTCTCGAAGAACTGCTTGCTGTCTCAGACATAATCACCCTGCATGTGCCCTACAACACAAAGACCCACCACCTCATCAACAGAGAAAACATCAGGAAGATAAAAAATGGCGCGCTGCTCGTGAACACTGCAAGAGGCGCTGTTGTAGACACTGACGCACTTTACTGGGCTCTGAAGACAGGCAGGCTTTCCGGTGCCGGGCTTGATGTAATCGAGGGTGAGGAGCTTATCAAGGAAGAGCACGAGCTTCTTCACATGGAAGGCAACACAGAGAAATGGCGTGCAATCGTTCGGGACCACAGAATATTTCAGATGGACAATGTCGTTTTTACCCCGCACAACGCGTTTAACAGCAAAGAGGCACTGATGAGGATACTTGGGACAAGCATTGAAAACCTTAAGGCAGCGCTTGATGGCAGGCAGGCAAACCTGGTTTGACAGCCAAAAACATATAAATGCCCCGCGGTTTCTTTTGGTCAATGGAAGCAGCTATATGGACAGAGAAATACAGGCCAAAAACGTTTTCGGAAGTGCGCGGCCAGAAAGACATTGTTGAGAAGGTCCGCATGTTTGTTGAAAAGAAGAACATGCCCCACCTGATGTTTGCAGGCCCGGCAGGAGTTGGCAAGACAACCCTTGCCCTTGTTATTGCCAGGACACTTTTTGGTGAAGGATACAGGGCGTGCATGCTCGAGCTCAACGCATCAGACGAGCGCGGAATTGATGTTGTCAGGGTGAAGGTCAAGGACTTTGCCAGGACCCGGGCGATAGCTGACGTGCCGTTCAAGATTATATATATGGATGAGTGCGACGCTCTGACAAGGGAGGCGCAGCAGGCGCTTCGCAGGACCATGGAAAACTACACGCAGACATGCCGCTTCATCCTGTCATGCAACTATTCATCCAAAATCATAGACCCTATACAGAGCAGGTGCTCGGTCTTTCGGTTCAGGCCGCTGGAAAAACGCGAGCTTAACGCGATAATTGACAGGATTGCAAAGCATGAGGGCCTCCAAATAAACGACAAGGCAAAGGACGCTGTTTACGAGGTCTGCGGCGGGGACTGCAGGCGCGCGGAAAATATTCTTCAGGCAGCAGCGGCAATGAGCCCGAAAATTACCGAGGAAGCTGTCTTTTCAATGGCGTCTGTTGCAAAGCCAAGGGAGATTCAGAAGGTCCTTGAGCTTGCGGTTGCAAACGAGTTTATCAAGGCCAGGGAGAAGCTGCTTGACCTCATGCTCAGCTACAGCCTGTCAGGAATTGACATACTGAAGCAGATACAGCGGGCTGTCTGGGATCTTGACATACCTGCCAGGGCAAAGGTCATGCTCGTTGACAAGTGCGGCGAGATTGAATTTCGCATGACTGAAGGTTCTGATGAGTTTTTGCAGCTTGAGGCATTGCTTGCAAGCTTCACTCTGGCCAGGGATGCATGAACCTGGGTTTGACTGAGGCGAAGGCAAACCACAACACTTTCCCGGTTTTTTGTGACTTGTTCCAAATGCCTGCCAATCCCTATTCTGTCATCAGGCTGAGCTCATACTGGGCAAGGGCAATCTCGTAGAGCGAGTCCTTGAGCTCTCCTTTGCAGTTCTCCAGGCCTCCCAGAAGAGTGTTCAAAAGCCGCGGATCAAGCCCTCCTTCCCTGTAGGTGCATGTCAGGCTCCTGTTCACAAACATGTCGCGTATGGAGTCCGGCTCCTCGGAAGAGAGCGACAGGACAGTCTTTGTCAGGGAGCACTCCTTTGTTTCAAAGCCAAACAGAGCGTAGCCTGTTGTTGCTGTGTAGACAGCTTTGTTGCAGGCGTTTGCCTCCAGAAAGAAGCATTCCTCTGTTTCGCACTCAACAGTCCTTGTCAGGTAGAAAATCAGGCCCACAGAGACAACAAGGACAATGACGGAAAGAAGCGCGAAATGGCGGTGGTGCGGGATATCGTACATCAGGCAGGATGCTGGAATTGCAGTATTTAATTATTATGGTTATTGAAAATTCCGCACAGAATTTTCACGCTATTAATACACGAAAATGCGATACATTTTCGGTACAAGAAATGCTTTGCATTTCTTTGTACCCCGACCTGTTTGAAATCCGAGATTTCTAACATGCCGGAAACCATTTAGTTTCCGAACATTTAGGTTGGGGATATGTTCGGTTTTCTTTATAAGAGGTTACTGTGCTAAACCACAATCATTGCACAGTCGGGCCCGTCCCATTCATGCAGATGCAAGGCTGCAGAACCCTATTTTAAATGCCAGCAGGACTCAAAACACCAAAATACTGCGCAAATACCATGTCGCAACAAGCCCGCATGAATGAAACTACTGCAGAGTAGGGAAAACTTTATAAACTAGCCCTTGCGCCCATCATATATGTCCGTGAACCACTGGTACCAGGTTTTTGATTACGGAAATAAGGTAATCGACAGAATCGAATCCCTCTGTCCTGAAATCTCCGAGACCTACCAGAAATACTGGGGTGCAAGGAAGCAGGGTGTGATAAACTTCAACAAGGGCGCTCCGGAACATGCGATTGCAAGAACCCGCGAAGACCTTCAAAAAGGCATTGCAAACATTGAAAGAATTCTGAGGGAAACAGATTGCTGTAACAGGCTTGCAGACATGTATCAGATTCATCTTGAGTCAGGACATGCACTGTTTTAGCTTATCTTTGCAAGCTCTGCAAAAGTGTGTTTCCACAGCCAGACTCTTTCTTCATCCATCTTCGAAAGGCTGGTCGTACAGCCTTTTCTCGTGTTCTCAAACGCCTCTTGTGGCGTTCTCATTCTCCTTTCTAGGGTTTTCTCATCAAAAAACATTCTTCCTGTGGATGCCTCGAACTTGTCAATCAGCCCCAGTATGAAATAGGGCATCTCCATCCTCTCTTCGGTATGGTGCCAGGCAGCATCCCTGGCAACTGCAGGCGAAACCAAACCCTGCTGTGCCAGAATAGCCAGGCGCTCTTCTCCCCACCTTCTGTGCTTGATGTAGCCAGCAACGGTCATGATGTCTCCTTCCCATGTTCTTACTTCTTTGGATTCGGTTGGCTCCCCCAGCCCCAGCTTGTCCCTGTCAGTCTCTGCCTCTGCATTCCTCAAGGCGCTGACAAAGCTTTCCCCAAGTTCTCTGTTGTCATCAAATATGTTAACTGCCACAGTGAGAGCCAGCGGGTTTGATATCTTCACATTATTCATCTCATACATTTGTATTGCAATATCCTGCAGGTCAGAATCAAGTGCGGGCGGGCCAAGCTTGCCGATGTCGTGAATCAGCCATTTAGCCTTTATCATCCTTATCTCTTCCTGTGTAAGGCCGTAGTTCAGTAAGGCAGGCTCCAGCTTCTGGATTGTTGCCAGGCCCCGTCTTATATGGTTCTCGAGCTTGTGGCCGTCAATCTTTGCGAACCACTCTGCCATGACCTCCTCGGCAACCAGATCAGGGACAATGCCTTCCTCCCGAAGCATAGACTCAGCAGGATACACGCTCTCAGTCATTATCAGGGCATAGCGCGGGTCTGCCCCGCCTGCAACAAGGTCCTCTATTGTCTCAGCCTCAGTTTTCATTCCCTCCCTGTATTCAATCAGTGATTCCAGGTTTGCGTCTGTGGGGGAGAAGTCAGACATTCTGTACCTCAGCTTCTTGAGCTCCTCCGGCTCGATTGGGTCGGGTGTCTTGCCCTGTGCCCGTCGTGTATCCCGTATTCGCATTGACAATATTCCCATGAGCCCGACAGCCGATTCGGTGTGTCTTGTTTCTTCCGGAATGCTCTCTCTCGCCTTATTATACAAGTCTTCAGCCAGCTCGTGATTGTTCTTTTTGTGGGCCTCTTCTGCCCCGACTATATTCAGTACAACCCCGTTTGCGCCGATATGTTCCGAAAGGAGCTGCTCAAGGCTTTTTCCCTGGCTCTGCAATTCCCGTGCCTTATTGATAAGCTCACCGCAGCTGCTGCAGGTGTTCTGAAGGCTGTTTTCCTCGTTGAATTTCCCAAGGAAAGCGTAGAGGCCGTTTTCAACAACCAGATCGCCCATTGCGGCAGCTTCGCTTCCAACTGCCTCCTTGAGCTGCGACACCTCTGTGCTGCGCGTGCCTGTCTCGAGGTAAATTTTTGTTATTCCTGGCAGCCCGGTTCCGGGAATAGGGACTACGAGCCTTACCTTTTCAGAGTCAAGCGGGCCCACCATCTCCTGTGCAGTCAGCAGGTTTCTCTTCATCACATCGAGCTTGCTTTTGCTTAACCCGAGCTTGTTCTTCTCAAGCGAGAACCTGGTAACACGCATCACCATGTAGTTGTCAACGTTCTGGATTTCCGCTGCCTCCAGCTCGTTCTTTACATGGCCTAGGCTGTCGGTTATGAAGAAGACGCGCTTGGCATAGTTCTCTGCGTTTCCGCTGTAGTACTGGAAGAGTTCTGCCCGGCCTTTTTTTGTCTGCCCGCCGTCAAACCTTTTGTAGCCTGCGCGGAACTCTGGCGTAGAGAGCGCTGCAACATAGAGCTTGCCCCATACCCTGCCAAGGTTCTCGTTCTCAGAAATCAAGTCCATTATCTCCCCTGCCAGGCGGTATGCGTGCCTGTTTGGCTTTCCGTCCTTGCCCCTCAGCTCTGATGTTTTCGGGCCGTCGTAGCCTTGTATCACGCCCCTGTTGCGGCTCCAGTCAAGCCATTCCAGCGTTTCTATGATGCTGACTTCCATAGTCTGCAGCGGTCCCCGTGCGCCGACCCTGGATTCTGCACCCTCATAATATTCGCTCTCGACCATCTGGTGCGCAATCTGCATGTCACTGGAATACCAGCCGGGCGATTTTGGGTAGTACTTGTTGGCATACAGGCCCTGGGTTCTGATAGGCCCGTATATGTAGGTGTATTGCCGCCAGGCTTCGTTTGAGAACATCACTGCCTCGCTGTCTCCGGTCAGCCTGTCTTTGTATAAGTGTTGTGGCGTTTGGTCTTCCCTGGGCTCTGCTATTTTTTCTGATACGGCCGTATCCTTTTTCTCAGCCACCCCAGTTTCCTCCTGGAACTCAGCTGCTTCTTGAGTCTTGGCCCCTTTGCCCTCAGTCGGTTCCTGGCTCCTAGCAGTCTCTTGCGTCTGCACAAGCTGCGTTGAGGGCTTTTGCATTATGCTGTCAATTACAGGCTTTCCGAATATTACACCCAGGCCGAGAGTCGTAATTGCAGTGCTTGTCAAAAGCACCCTTTTCCAGGGGCTAGGCTCAAGCAGGATGCTGCCTCTCTCATTGTCAAGTGCGGATTTTGTTCTGCGCCATATGCCCTGCTTTTCCTGTTCCTCAGAGCTTGCAGGCACGCCGTTCTCGTCCACTACCTCGCCGTCGATCATCGCAACACCCTTCTGCTTCTTCTTCTGCTCGCCGACCAGCGCAAGTAGCGAGTCAATTTCGCTCTTGACGTCTGTCGCATCGCCTGTTATTGCAGCTGATGCTGCTGCAGTGAAATCCAACACCACCTCTCCTTTTGCATCCGGGTCGGGGATGCGCGTCCCGTCTTCTGTCTTCACGCTCGGCCAGAAGGGCATGTCGCCGAACCTTCCTGCGAACGTTTTCTTTGCTGTATGCATGAACGAAGCAATTACCTCGGGATCCTCTGACGAGACCTTCACGAATATCTCATCACCCTTCTTAGCCATGATGATGATGAGGCTGTGCTCATCTGCGCTCTTTTGGATGATGTCAAGCATCTGGTGGTAGTAGCTGTCCCTTGCGTCAGGCGGATATCTTAGGTTGAAGGCGTTGAACCCGTCGGCTTCAAAATGGATCA
>CAZFZC010000026.1:0-3578 GCA_964523155.1 uncultured Methanosarcinales archaeon | reverse complement strand
TTATGCGGGAAGTACTCGAGCTTCAGCGATTTTGGGTACCTGATGTCTGAGATGGCTGCCTTGGCCAGCTCCCGGGTGTTTCTGATGTATTCTTGGAGCGGCTTTACATTGCCTTCCCTTAGGGCCGAAAGTGCACTATGGTAAAGCATCTCGTTGTTTCTTGCCCAGTGGTTCGGCCTTGGCGCTTTTCCCCACACCCACTCTGCCTCTGGCACATACCCTCTCCCTTCGTATTCCGTGGGCAAATCACCGGAATAGACGCTTGCGCCCAGCTCCTTCTCTGCATACTCTGCCCTGCTGCTGGCAATCTTGAGCCCGTCCAGAACCTTCTTTTCAGCAGCGTCAGCAATCTCATGCCTCGGCCTGCTGTTAGATATCTCTAGCTTAATGTAACCAGCATGGGCAACGAACCTGCCTCCGAACTGTGGCATCAGCTCGTTGATCTTCACGTTCATGGCACCGACAATAGTCTGAACCTGCGCTTCTGTTGCTCCGACAACCTTGAGTCGCGTGTTTGAGAATGTTATGGTGCCGCGCATGTCCATGCCCATACCTGCAGCAGTCTCACGGGCAACCCTGTACGCCTCAGCTTTCATCCTGTCTCCAAGGCCCTGGGTTGTGTCTATCTGGTTGGCAAGGGTCATAGGAAGGTTCATAATCGCTATGCTGCTGCTTTTCTTTTCCACCAGCTCATCGATTGCTTTCTCTGTTCCCAGCTGCGCGCTTTTTCCGCCATCTGCCAGGCCGAGGTACATCTTCTTGTTGAGGTCCTGCATTGTAGCAAGATACTCCGTGGCCTGCTTTATGTTATCATTCTTGACCGCCTCTTCAAGTTTTTTGATACCGTCGTTGACCTGTTCAGCCCAGACAGGAGACAGTTCAAGGTTCTCCTTCTGCCTGTTTATCTTTTGTATTGAGAAATCGCCCAGCTCACTGTACAGCCTCGCGACGCTTTCTGCTTCCGGCCTGCTGCCGATTATCCCGTTCACCCTTTCCCTGACGTTTGCCCCGTTGGTTTTGGGGTCAAGAAATATGTCTGCAAGCTTTTTTGCCTCTGCCTCACTTGCAGGCGAAAGGAAGTGGGTGCTGATGATTGAGGCCAGCAGGGCATGGGTGTCCGGGCCCGGCGGTTCTCCGCCTGTGATGCTACCGCCTGGTTCTTCGACATGCGACCTTTTTGTCTTGGACACCTGCATCTCTGCCCGCTTTGCATTGACATGGCCTGCCAGCACTATACTGAGCGCATTTGGCTCATGTATGTGTCCGTCAGATTTGAACATATCCCTGTAGAGCCGCATGGTGGCCTCAACATCAACTTTAATCCCTTCTTGCTCTGCCAACGACTCAATCTTTGCGCGCATCTCAGGGTCATATGTGGGCGTGAACAAGAGCCTCGTGAGCGCATCTGCCTGCTCATATTCATGCGATGGCATATATTCTGTCCTTATGATTGACCTCGCCACAACGAACGGCGGGAGAGCGGTGATGCCTTCTTGAGTCTGGACAGGATCAAAAACAGAATCGGTAATTCCAGGCATCTCTGATGCTTCGAGCAGAGCTTCCCTAATGTTGTCCGGATCAGCCTGTGCAATACAGTTTATGGATCCTGCAGCACACCGCACAACATCGTTTGGCTCATCTGTTAACCCCTGCAGGTTAAGCCCGAGAATCTCTGCGTCCCGCTGGCCAAACACCCCAAGACCCAGGGCTTCTGAATAGGGCATCCTGACAACCACCTTTCCGTCTGCCTCTGTAACTGCAGAATCAATTATTGCCTTCCTTTCTTCTGCATTTCTTGTCCTGAGCCTGCCGTCAGCAACGTTTGCAGCAATATCCTGCAGAGCCTGTTCCTGGCCGGGGGTTTTGGCTGCTGTGCTGGTTAGCTGCTGCAGTGTAATTCCCTGCGCAAGGTGGTCGCGCACCAGGCCCTCAGCAGCAAGAAGGTTGAACTCATATCCCGTGCCTGCAACAAGCCTTGGGAGTACATCCGGCAGGCTGAATCCGTGCCTTCCTTTCTTTACCAGGCGCTCTGCCTCAGCATCCATTATCTTGCGTACCTGGTCCGGGTTAGCCTCAATGTAATCGTCGGCAATCTTCTGCAGCAGGGGGTTGTCTGTTGCAGGCTGGATGTTTGCATCAAGCAGGCCAACGCCCTGCAGGCCGGCAATGTCTCCTGCTGCTATGTCGCGCCCTGCCCGCCTGGCTGCAAGGTCTATTGCTTTCTCACCCGGTTTTCCTGTCGCTGCAATCCTGACAGCTGACAGAGGATTCTGTGCAATTTCCTGCGTTGCAATTGCCTTCTCAAGCTGCGGCGCTGTGTTATCTTTCGTCGCCTTCTCAATGCTTTCCTTGAGGCTTTGCTCTGCAGGGATATACATCTCGTCTCCGACAACCAGCTGGGCTGGCGGCTGCTCGTTTGCTATCATGTTAAGTTCGCCGTTCTCTTCGTACACAATATGCTGTGGAGCTGTCTCAATAACCCTGAAATTTGGTTGGGTCTGTTCCTGCTGTTTCATATAATCAGTCATGCCGGCAGGGTCATGTGCAGTGATAGTGACTGTCATGGGGTTGCCCTGCGCGCCAACATACAACTTCACATCCTGGACATCCGGCGTGTAGGCGCCCACTATGGGCAGCTCCTGGCCGTTTCTTACAATGGTAGTTCTTTGCGACACCGGAGCCGGGCTGATTATGACACTGCCTGTCTGGGTGTTTGCAAATACCATGCCGTTTTCGTAGCCAACTTCTGTTAAGTGGGGATTTTGCTTTGCAGCTTCTGCAACCCTGGCTGGGTCTCCCTGCACAGTGTAGGTATCGTAGACTGTTCCGTCGCCTGTGACAATTACGTCGCCTCTTTGCACGTCTGGCACAACTGCCTTGAGTGCCTGCAGGTTCTCAATTGAGGCTGTTGCGTCAGCTACTCTGCCAGTGTCAAGGACGCCTGTCACAGCCATTTTCCTTCCATCTGGAAGAGTAACCTCTGTTCCGAGGGCGCCAGCGCCTATTGCCTTGCGCGTTTTCTGTGTGGCAAATTGGCTGGCCTCAGTGCGAAAATATGCAGAATCAATCTCTGCAGGAACCCGGAGATGCTGGCTGGACAATGCAATCACAGGCTCGCCATTCCTCTCTGCAAGCACCTTATCACCCTCTCTTCTGACATTCTCGAAGAAGGGGTCGTTTTTCAGTGCCTGCTCGATGTATTCAGGGCCCGTGGCAAATGCAATTACAGTGCCCATGGCCGAACTCTCGCCGCTGGATAATATTGCAGTTTCCGCAAAGGCAACAGGAACTCCAACATCTGGCTGTGTTGTGACAAGGACTGGCTGTTGGCCGGCTTTGGCGTATACGGTTCCTTCTTGGCCCGCCGTTGGCACAAAACCATCTTTTTCAAGGGCCGCCTTGAACATTACAGCCTGCGCATTGGGCGCTTCAATGACAGTGACAAGTCCGAATTCAGGATGAAGCTTATCATCTATTGCTCCTAGAGTACTTTCTCCCTTACTCAGCTCCCTTGTCACTAATGCAGGCTCTATTGGCACACTCGCCTTAACTGTCACTGGCTCTGGCAGCGTGACCGT
>CAZFZC010000025.1:3054-10848 GCA_964523155.1 uncultured Methanosarcinales archaeon | reverse complement strand
CACTTGGCATTGAGGAATACAGCGAGTACCAGAAGCTGCTTTTTTCTGATGCAGCAGAGCCTGCCAGGCTTGCCCGGGAACTGACAATACACGTCACCAACTTCTTCCGCGACAAGAGCGTCTGGGAAATGCTCCTTAGCAAGGCAATCCCTGAGCTTATGAAAACCCAGGCAGAGGACACAATAAGGGTATGGAGCGCAGGGTGCTCAACAGGCGAGGAGCCGCTTAGCGCGGCAATAACCTTCTTTGAGGCGCTGGGTCCTGACCTCCTGGGCTACAGGCTCAGGATAAGGGCAACGGACAGGGAAGAGGCAACCATAGCTGAGGCAAAGAAGGCACTCTATGAGGAGGCATGCTTCAGGGAGGTGCCTGAGAGCCTGCGCGACAGGTACTTTGAAAGGGAGGGCAGCCTCTTCAGGCCCAGGGAAGACATCCGGAACTCGATAACCTATGAGTCGGCAGACATCTTCAAAAGCAACGGCACCTGCGACCTTATCCTGTGCAGAAACACTGTAATATACTTCAGCCAGCCTGCAAAGGAAGCGCTATACCTTGCCTTTCACAGCAGCCTGCGGCCGGGCGGGATTCTCGTAATAGGAAAGACAGAAACCCTTGTAGGGCCTGCCCAGAACCTTTTCCGGGTCTTCGACCTCAGAGAGAGGATATATTTTAAGTAGCCACTGCAGAATAAGTGCAAAATTTTAAATACCCGGGTTCATCAATCTGCAGATATTTGCGGGTGCAGAGGTGTCATTTAATGAAATTCCATAAAATGAGTATTGCAAAACAGCTTGTTCTGACCTGTGTTCTGGTTTCTGTGGTTCCGGTGCTCTTGCTCGGGCTCCTGCTTTACAGGGATGCCCAGGATCCGCTCCAGGGCAAAGTCCTGCTCGTTATAGCGGTAGTGGCTGTGCTTGGCGGCGGGCTTGCGGCAGCTTTTGCGCTGCGAACAGGAAAGAATTACCGGAACTCGCTGCATACCATAGGAAGCGTGGTGTCTGCTGTGGGTGACGGAGACCTGACCCAGAGGACTCAGCTTGAGGATGTCTCAGACGAGATAGGCCTGCTTGCAAAGAAGGTCGATTTCATGGTTGACAAGTTTTCAGGCATAATTTCCAAGGTTATAGACACAACAAACGTGTCGGCAACAGAGGCAGAGCACCTGTCAGCCTCAAGCGAAGAGGTGAACGCGTCAGTTGAGCAGGTGAGTGCGACCATCCAGGGCATTGCAAAAAGCGCCCAGGAGCTTTCAAGGAACGCAACTGTCGCAGCAGACAAGAGCAAAAAGACTGAGGAAAGCTCAGCAAACGGCGCAAAGAGCGCAAACGCAGTGAAGGCAAAAATAGGGCAGATAAGCGAAACAACCAGGAAAGGAAGCGAAAATGTCAAGGCCCTGGGCAGCAAGTCAAAGCAGATTGGCGACATAATTGAAACCATAAACAACATCAGCGAGCAGACCAACCTTCTCGCGCTCAACGCAACGATAGAGGCTGCGCGCGCAGGCGAGGCCGGACGGGGCTTTGCAGTTGTTGCGGACGAGGTCCGAAAACTGGCCGAGGAAAGCCAGAAGGCAACTGCACAGATAGGCGAGCTGGTCAGCAAGATTCAGGAGGACATAAACTCCAGTGTTGACAGTATGAACAACAACACCAAGCAGGTTGGTGAAGGCGAGCAGGCTGTCACAATGGCGCTTGTGGCCTTTGAGGAGATCCCTGTGCTCGTTAAGCAGGTGGACAAGTCAATAAACGAGATAAGCGCCATTGCTGAGCAGAACGCCGCAGGCGCAGAGGAAGTCAACGCAAGCATTGAGGAAGTGACTGCCGCCATACAGCAGGTGGCAAACACAGCCCAGAAGATAAGCACCGGCGCAGGCGACCTGCGCAAGCTTGTCAACCATTTCAAGGTAAGGAAGGAAAGTGGATAGCCAGGGCAGAACAGGTGGGGAGCGCCAGGTGGTGGTCTTCACCCTTGCAGGCGAGGAGTTCGGCGTTGGAATTGACGAGGTAAAGGAAATAATCAGGGTGGAGAAGATAACCCGGGTCCCAAACACGCCACCCTACATCCTTGGGGTCATAAACCTGCGCGGGGGGATAGTTGTAATAATTGACCTTGCAATGAAGCTTAGCCTTGCGACAAAGGAAATCGACAAGAACACAAGGATAATTGTGATTGAGAAGGAGGAGAATGTCTACGGCATGGTTGTTGCCAACACGTCCGAGGTTCTCAGGCTTGGCTCTGAGCAGATTGAGCCTGCGCCGCAGATAATCACAGAAAAGATTGATGCCTGCTACATTGAGGGTGTTGCAGTACTTGGCGAGCGGCTCCTGATACTGCTTGACCTGCAGAAAGTGCTTGGCTCAGGCGACGTGGCAGCCGCTGTCAGGGCTGCAGGCGACGGCGGCCAGATTATACAGCAGGAAGTGCACCAGAAACCCGGGGATGCAGACAGGCCGGGGGGAGATGGTCCTGAACAAAAAACTACGGAAAATACGCCCTACCAAAATAGTTCTGCGGGACAGAGGGCAGCAGGTGCCGCTGCAGAAGGGAAAGCCGGCGCGAATAATGCAGAAATAACACAAAAATTAAATACAAAAGAGGCAAAAGATAGGCAAAGCCTGAAGGAAATGCTTAGCAAGTCATGATACTGGGGTGATACTCTTGTCAAAAAAGGAAAAGTGCAAGGAGCTCATGGCCAAGTTTTTCGGTCCTGCCAGCGCAAACATGGTGGACATGATGAGCGAGGACGAGGTAGTCCAGAAATGCCGTGAGAAGGTCAAGGCGTTCCTAGGCGAGGAAAAGGCCGTGGAATTTGACAGCATATGAAAATGATACAAGAAAAGAGGTGCCAGAATGGATGAGCTTAATCTTATTTGGATGCAGGGGCAGACCTGCGACGGGGACTCAATGTCTGTCGTTGACTCCACCAACCCTGACTTCATGACTTTCCTTGAGCAAAACCGGATAAGGCTTCTGTACCACCCGACGCTCTCGCCGCCGTTCGGGGACGAGGCGCAGGCGCTTTTCAACGACTGCCTGGAGGGAAGGACCAAGATAGATATTTTTGTTTTCGAGGGCTCAGTGCCGACCAAGGAAGGCTACGGGGACTTCTTCGCCGGCCGGGACGTGCGCACAATGGTGAAAAACTTCGCCGGCAAGGCAATGATAACAGTTGCTGTCGGCACATGCGCGGCCTTCGGCGGAATACCTGCTGCCCCGCCAAACGAAAGCGGCGCAGTCGGCCTGCAGTTTTCCAACCACAAAAAGGGGGGGTTTCTGGGCGAGCAGTACATGTCCGGCCTGGGCTTTCCAGTAATAAACATTCCCGGATGCCCGACACACCCCGACTGGGTCATAAACACCATCCTTTCGTTCCGTGTGGGCCAGCCGGTTGTGCTTGACAAGTACAACAGGCCCAAGGACTACTTTGAGGAGAAGGTTCACAGGGGCTGCAAGCTCTGCGAGTTCCACGAGCGCAGCCTGTGGGCAAAGGACTTCGGTGAGCTTGGATGCCTTGCAGCATCGCTGGGGTGCAAGGGGAGGACAACGCATGCGGACTGCAATATCCGGCTCTGGAACAATGTCAGCTCCTGCACCAGGAGCGGCTCGCCGTGCATCGGCTGCTGCGACCCGGGATTCCCGATGAGCATGACTCCATTCAACAGGGAAACCCTTGAACTTCCGCACGGGGTGCTTGAAGAGCTGCAGGAGCGAAATGCCATAATCAGGGGTGAGGCAAAATGAGCCTTGGCGACCATCTCAAGAACATCATGCACCACAGCCACAACGAGACTCCAAAGGGGGAAGTTAAGATAATTGACCCGCTCAACAGGATAGAGGGCGACATGGCTGTACAGATTACTGTTGATGAGGCAAAGAGGGTTGTTGACGCAAAAAGCCTGGGGTTTGTCTACAGGGGCTTTGAGAACATTTTCATCGGCCACAGGCCGTTTGACGCAATGCGAATGAGCCAGAGGAGCTGCGGGGTATGCCCGGTGTCGCACGGCACTGCAGGCGCCCAGGCGATTGAGAGCGCAGCAGGTTTCAGCATTCCAAGGAACGCACAGCTGATAAGGGACATAGTGCTTGGAGCAAACATAATTGTCAGCCACCTGACCCACTTCTACTTCATGTGGGGCCCTGACCTGTGCAGCCAGGCGTACAAGGACTATGCGCTTTACCCTGAGCTTGTCAGGCGGTTTGACCCGCTCAAAAGCGAGCACCTCAAGGCAGTGCTTACAAAGGGGAGGATACCCCTTCACAGCGTCGTTGCAACCTTCGGCGGCAAGTTCCCGCACCCCATGCACGCAATACCTGGAGGGGTTGCCTGTACGCCCAAGCACATAGAGATAATCAAGGTGCTCACAATACTTAAGACAGTCAAGGAGTTTGTGGAAAAGGACATCCTCAACGGCATAACTGTGGAGGACTACCTCCAGATAAAGAGCGCCAAGCAGCTGCTTGAGCTCATGAAAAACGAGCAGTTTGCCAACAGCGACCTCGGCGTATTCATAAAGGTTGCAGGGGACCTTGGCCTGGACAAGCTGGGTGAGGGGGCAAGCGAGCGCTTCCTCTCATACGGGTTTGGCGTTAACAGGGACGGGTCCTGGCTATTTAAGCCGGGCTACCTTGAGCACGGCAAATACCACGAGCTTAACGAAAAGCACATCAGCGAGGACACCAGCCACAGCTACTATGAGACAGAGTCAAAGTGGCGCTATCCCGGCGAGGGCGTTACAAAGAGCATGCCCAGGAAGGAAAGTGCATACTCCTGGATAAAGTCGCCAAGGTACTTCGGCCATGTGATTGAGGCAGGCCCGCTTGCACGCCAGATGGTAAACAGCGACCCGCTGATAACTGAGCTTGCAGGCGCGCTCGGGGCAAACACATTCACACGGACTGTTGCGCGGCTGCACGAGTGCGTGCTAATCCTTGCGAAGCTTATTGAGTGGGTCGGTGAAGTGGATCTGACAAAGCCGTTCTACAGAAAGTTCCCTGACATAAAAAGCGGCAGCGGAGTCGGGCTTGTCGAGGCGCCCAGGGGCGCGCTTGGCCACTGGATAGGCATAGAAAACCACGTCTGCACAAACTACCAGATAATCACACCGACGTCCTGGAACGCTTCACCCATAGACAGCAAGGGCCAGAAAGGGATAATTGAGCACGCACTGACCGGAATCCAGCTTAAGAGCAGGGACAGCATTCTTGAGGCAGGCCATGTTGTGCGTGCCTTTGACCCATGCATAAGCTGCTCAATCCACGCAGTCAACAGCGCTGCGCCCTCCATACGCATTGAGCACACGCAGTAGCGAAATCTTTTTATTTCCTTTTCCTATTGCCCCCTTTATGGCAGTGAGGGTTTTCTTTGTCGGCAACATATTCGGGGGCGATGATGGTATCGGCCCAAGGCTTTATCAGGAGCTGAAAAACGACAGGCGCCTTGTTGACATGGACCTGCAGGAGCTTGGGGTAATAGGCTTTGACATGCTGTCATATGCAAGGGACGGCGACCACATCATAATTGTTGATGCAGTAAGGCAGGACGGGCCTGCGGGAAGGGTGGTCTGCATGTCTGCAAAGGACCTCCGGCCCAATTTCCGGGCTGTATCAATGCATGATTTCGGGGTTGAGGAGACAGCAGCGATTGTTTCTGCCCATATGCCAAAGACAAGGCTTGACCTTGTCGGAGTCACTGTCCCGGAAACAAGGGCCTTTAGCGACAGGCTCTCTGATGAGCTAATGTCGCGCCTCAGCATCATAAGGGACGAAGTGGCAGAGAGCATTCTTGGGCTGGTGTCATGATGTGCTACGCAATCCCGGCAGTGATACTTGAACAGGACGGGGACACCGCGGTTGTTGATTATGGCGGAGTAAGAAAGAAAGTCAATGTCAGGCTTGTTGATGCGGGACCCGGGGACTACGTCCTGGTCCATGCAGGGTTTGCAATAGAGAAACTTGAGAAGCAGAGCGCGAAGGAAAGCCTTCAGATTATCAGAAACCAGCTCAGGATTGCAAATGGAAATTCTCAGTGAGCACAGGCAGGAGATAGGCAGGATTGCCAGGATGATAGGCAGGCAGGTGACTGTCATGGAAATCTGCGGCGGGCACACAAACGTGATAATGAAATACGGGATAAGGGACATCCTGCCCAGAAACATCAGGCTCATAAGCGGCCCGGGGTGTCCGGTCTGTGTCAGCAGCCAGAGGGACATTGACTGCATAATAGGGCTGGCAGAAAGCGGGATTCCTGTCGCAACATACGGCGACATGCTCAGGGTCCCCGGAAGCACAGGCAGCCTTGAGTCTGCGCGCGCTGCAGGCGCCCGGGTTTTTGAGGTGTACAGCGCTCTGGAGGTTCTTTCGCTTTGGGAGAGGATGCCTGACGTTGTCTTTTTCGGGGTGGGCTTTGAGACAACTGCCCCCATGACTGCATTTCTCCTTGGTAGGGGTGTTGGCGTCTACTCTGTGCACAAGCTTGTCCCGCCTGCAATGATGGCTCTTGTAAGCTCCTCAATTGACGGGTTCATAAACCCCGGGCACGTGTCTGCAGTAATCGGCCTCGGGCCGTATTCAAAAATACCTGCCTGCCAGGCTGTTGCGGGGTTTAGCGCAGAAAGGGTTCTTCGCGGCCTGCGCATACTTCTGGGGCTTATCCATGAGGGCCGAAAAATATGCGTCAACGCCTATCCCGAAGCTGTCCGGCCTCTGGGCAACAGGAAGGCGCAGCAGGACCTAAGAAAGCATTTTAAGGCACAGGACAGCGAATGGAGGGGTCTTGGGATGCTGCCCATGTCCGGCCTGGCAGTACGAAACAGGGCGCTTGATGCAAAGCTTAAGTACCGGGCGCTCTTCGCCCGAATCCCTGAGCCAGGGGAAACAGGATGCAGGTGCGCAGACGTGCTAATGGGCAGGCTTGAGCCCAGTTCCTGCCCGCTGTTCGGCAAATCATGCACCCCAAAAAACCCCGCAGGTGCCTGTATGGTTTCTGCAGAGGGCAGCTGCGCAATACACTACAGGTACACAAAATGAGCATTATCACACTGTCGCACGGGGCGGGTGGCGCTGAGATGGCCGGGCTCATAAAGGCTCTCGGCCCGTTTTTCCGGGGCCGCTGGAAACACTGCAGGGACGACTCGGCAACACTCAGGATTGGCCACGGTGAAATTGTCTTCACGACAGACAGCTACGTTGTGAGCCCTGTCTTTTTCCCTGGAGGGGACATAGGAAAGCTTGCAGTCTGCGGAACAATAAACGACCTGGCAGTCATGGGAGCGCGGCCGCTTGGGCTTTCGCTTGCAGCAGTCATTGAGGAAGGCTTTCCTGTTTCAGACCTGCACTGCATAGTTGAATCAGCAAAAAGAGTCTCGCAGGATGCCCTGGTGCCGATTGTGACAGGCGACACGAAAGTCATGGAGCGCGGGAAGCTTGACAGGATAATCATAAACACGGCAGGCATAGGGCTTATGGAAGGAAAGCGGAAAAGGGCTGTTGTGAGTGGCCAGGCAGTCATTGTCTCCGGAGGGATAGGCGAGCATGCTGCTGCCCTGCTTTCATCCAGGTTTGACTATGAAACAGACATAGTGAGCGACTGCGCCCCCCTGCACAGGGTAATTTCGAAAGTCAGGGGCAAAATAACCTTTGCAAGGGACATAACCAGGGGCGGGCTTGCAGGCGTGCTCAACGAAATCTCTGAGACCTACGGTGTTGCAGTAAGGGTTGTCAAAAGCCAAATTCCGGTCAGAAGGGGGGTTGCAAGCATTGCCAGGATGCTTGGCCTTTCAGCATATGAGCTTGCCT
>CAZFZC010000025.1:0-3044 GCA_964523155.1 uncultured Methanosarcinales archaeon | reverse complement strand
GACAAAAAGAATGCGCGTGCTGTCCTGTCTGCACTGAAAAAATTCTCGCCGGATGCTTCAGTCGTTGGGACTGTCACAGAAGGAAGGGGCGTTACCCTGCAGACAGCCCTTGGAACAAGCATCATGCGCATGCCCTGCGGAAGGATAGTGCCGAGGATTTGCTGATGCACGAGCTCGCGCTTTCAAGGGCGCTCCTGCAGATGGCAGTGCAGGAGTGCCAGAGGCACGGGGTCTCGGCCAAGACAGTGGTTATTGAGGTGGGCGGGCTCACGTCTTATAAGCCCCAGCCGATAAAGCACTATTTCAGAATGCTCAGGAAAGGCTATGGCATGCCGCACGCCCGACTCAAGGTTAATTTCGTCAGGGGCAGGGTTTTTTGCAATGCCTGCAGCGCCAAGAGCTACCTTGCCGACCACATCATGCTCCTGTGCCCGAAATGCAACAGCACTGACGTTGAGGTACTGCAGGGCAAAGAATTAAATATAAAGGAGATTGTATCAGACCAAAATGTGTGAGGAATGCGGCTGCACTGTCAAGGTTGAGAGAAGCATAACTGAGCACAACGACACTATTGCCCATGGCACATGGCACCTGCTGTGCAACAGGAAAATTCTGTGCGTCAATATAATGGGCGCGCCAGGCTCCGGCAAGACAACCCTAATAGAGCAGCTCGCAGGCAGGCTGGAGCATGATGCTCTTGCAGTTATCCAGGGCGACCTGGAATCAGATATTGACCGGCAAAGGCTGACTCAGGCAGGGATAAGCGCAGAGCAGATAAACACGCACAGCGGCTGCCACCTTGACGCAGGAATGGTGAGGGTTGCCCTGGGAAAGCTTGACCTTTCAGGCAAGAAATACCTGTTCGTGGAAAATGTCGGCAACCTTGTCTGCCCTGCCGGCGTGAAAATCGGCCAGCACCTAAATATTGTTGTAAGTTCATCAGCAGAAGGCTCTGACAAGCCCAGGAAGTATCCGCACATATTCAGGGATGCATCTGTTGTGGTCCTAAGCAAGATGGACCTTGCAGATGCTGCGGGATTTGACCAGGCAAGCTACACCAGGGACCTTTCCATGATAGCGCCCAAGGCAATGGTTGTGATGGCAGGCAAAGGCATGCCCAAAGGCTACCGGGAACTGGCGGACTTTTTGAAAAAAGAGAGGGGCTGCCTGCATGAGCGGGGCCACTAGGAAAATTCATTCTTCGGTTATCCGGGGCGCAAGCTTCGGCCTGACTTCAGGGATAATCACTACTTTGGGCCTGATTGTGGGTCTGTATTCGGGCACAGGCTCAAGGCAGGTTGTCCTGGGCGGCATACTGACAATTGCAGTTGCAGATGCCCTTTCCGATGCCCTCGGAATCCACATATCTGAAGAGTCTGACCGAAGGCCGCAGAAGCACGTTTGGGCTGCCACCCTGTGGACTTTTGTCGCCAAATTTGTCTTTGCCCTGCAGTTTGCGCTGCCTGTCATGCTCCTTGAGCTGCGAACTGCAGTTGTCATTAGCGTTGTCTGGGGTTTTATTCTTATTGGCGCGCTCAGCTGCATGATTGCCAGGTGGCAGAAGACAGGCGCACTCATGGTTGTTCTTGAGCACGTTGGCATTGCAGCGCTGGTTGTTGCTGCCACGCATTATATTGGCATCCTTGTCAGCGCATAATGTTTGCCACAACTGCCTGGCCGTATGATATGCCTCCGTCACCGCACGGGACCTCCCTGTGCGAAAGGCAGCCTTTGCGCATCAGGTATCCTGAAATCATCCTGTTGTATGCCACACCGCCCGAGAATACGATGGGCATGCCTTCCATTTTGGCAATCCCATAAAGGCCCCTGGCAATGTACATCTGGGCTGTTGCCCCAATAACTCCGGGCTCCCTTACCCCTAGAAGGATTTTAAAAAGCCGGGATGTGTCAAGCCGCCGGACTCTGCCTTCTGCAATTTTCGGCCTGGCTACAGCAGGCTTTCCTGCAGCGCTCTCAAGCAGCATGGCCGGCCTTCCCTCGTATGTGCGCTCGCTGCAAAGCCCGGCAAGCGCAGCCGCGCTGTCAAGCACCCTGCCTGTGCTGGAGCTTCTCACTATGTTAAACCCCTGCCGCAGAGCTGCCAGAAGCAGCCTTGACTCTTTCTCAGGAAAAAGCCCCGTCCGACACAGCCTGTCATCTGGGATTATTCCTGCAAGAATTCCAAACAGCATTTTCTTTGGATAATACGCAGCGCTGTCACTGCCTATCTGCGGCTGCTCCTGGAGGCTGCCTATCCTTTCAAAGTTTCTGTCCCGTACCCTGAAAACTTCACCGCCCCAGACCGATCCGTCGTCGCCGTAGCCAAGCCCGTCCATTGCAATTCCTGTGTAATCAGAAAGACCGTGCTCTGCAGCGCAGGCAGCAACATGCGCCCTGTGGTGCTGGACCCTGACAAGCGAAGCCCCATACTTTGATGCGAGCCGCCTGGCAAGCTGCGTTGACGCATAGCCGGGGTGCAGGTCGCATGCGACAATCTTCGGCTTTGCCCTGGTAAGCGAAAGCAGCCTTTGCGCAGCCTCTTCCATGAAAGCTGCTGTCGCCGGCCTGTCAGTCTGGCCGATGTACTGCGAGAGAAATGCCTTCCTGCCGATGGCAACGCAGACTGTGTTTGACATTCCTGCGCCAAGAGCCAGGGTGTCGGCGCACTCAAACGGAAGCGAAACTGCGCGGGGAACAAAGCCCCTTGAGCGGCGCAGGTAAAAAACCCTCCTGTTGACAAGCACAACACTGTCGTCGCACCTGTTCACTATCCCGCGCTCGTGTGTCAGTATATGGGGGCCCAGGCCTTCTTGTGTCTCGACAGGCTCGCCGGGCATGTTGCAGCTTGTCATTACAAGCGGCGCGCTGAAATGCTCCATTATCAGGTGGTGCAGGGCTGTGTAGGGCAGCATCACACCCAGGCTGTCAAGCTCTGAAACAAACCCCAGGCAGGGCTTTTTTTTCCGCAACACGACAATCGGCCCTTCTGCTGAAGCCAGGACACGCCCCTCCTCTGCGCTTACCCGGCAGTACCTTTTCGCCAT
>CAZFZC010000024.1:0-10861 GCA_964523155.1 uncultured Methanosarcinales archaeon | reverse complement strand
TTTCATCTGCAAGGCGGCTAATGTTGGTTCGGTTTTCCAATATTTCGCCGAATTCAACAATTGTAAACTCTGTTTCAGAAAAAATCTCTGAATGCAGTGCCAATATAACGCAGTCGTCTGAAAACCCGTCCCTGGCCAGGCCAGGTATCTGGGTCATGAGAATTCTTTGGCTGTCATGTGTTTTTTCTTTCAGCCCGCCCAAATACTGCACATAAGAGGAGGCTGTAAGAATCAAGAACATAATCAGCAGAGCTATAAAAAACAAGCGGAACTGTTTTTTAAGATAAGCTGCCGCAAAGCACATTCCGCTTGAAAAAATGACAGATACTGTTGGTACTAACATAAGACCAAACCTGCTAAGGGCCCCACGTTCGAGCTGGCCCGGGCTTGCTGCAGACACAAATATGTAGGAAACGAAGAACCAGAATAGCAAAAATTTCCAGAGCGCTCTGTCGCGGAAAAAAAGGTGTGCGAAGCCTGCTACAGACCCCAAGGCCAAAACCACAACCAACACCGCCCCACCACTAACCGGCAAAATCCAGTTATTGAGAACATAGTGCGGGTACATTATGAAGATGTCAAGGGACATCTGCTTTAGAAGCGCATCGAGGTTCTCAGTTCCGCCAGTGAGGACATAAAATTCCAGTATCCTGCAAAGATTTGGCAAAACCAGAATTCCCAATACCGCTATTGCCTGCCAGGACTTAATCAGTTTTTTTTTATAATTTTTAACAAATATGAGAACACCTGCCAAAAAAATGAACCCCAGCAAAATATTTTCCGGACGGAAAAATATCGAAAGGCTTATGCCTGTTACTGCCAGCCACAGCAAACTTGCCTTTGGGCTCTTATAGTACAGCATGGAAAACAGGAGTGCAAGAAGAGAAAAAAACATAGAGCAAATGTTTGTTTCAGCACTAGAGCCCCAGACGATAAAAGAAGGAAACAGTGAAACGACCAAAACCGACAGAAGACTCACGTGCTCATTTCTGGTTGCTGCATACACAAACCAAAAAAACAACGGAAGAGTGAGTGTCGCCAACAGCATACCTGTATGAATTGCAGTTAAGCCGCTAACCCCCGTCACGCTGAAAACAAATGAAAGAAGCATGGGCCAGCCAACAAGCCTGTAGTACGGTGCTGCAAAATCCTGAAGGATTTCTTTTGCAGCGGAAATGTAGAGGTGTTCATCCATCCACATTCTGTGGTAGACTGGTAAAGATATCCGAAGAAAGACTGAAAAAAGCACAATGAGCAGCAACAGCATCCATGTCATCCTGTTCACTGGCCTGAAGGTGTTAGAAAAAGCCCTTCTGTTTTTGATAACAAGATACAGCACAAGAACTATATTAATAACGAACAGGTATGGTGCCAAGCCAGCAATTTTTTCCAAGACAATCATTGTGCTGTAAAACATTGCGCTCTTTCGCACAGGTTTATTGTCTGATGCATTATAAAATATTTCCCCTTTGTGAGTCTCCGCCGGATTAGTGGACAAAGCTCCATTTGCCAAGTATCTAGCCCCGGCAGTGGGAAGAACTTTGTTCTTAAAAATCAAGAACCCCCTAGCTTGCTATGGGGGTGTGGCTGCCAGGTCACTGATGATTGATACTCATAGCGGGGTTCTTGCTCATGATTTCCATCCCCCGCCGCTTGTGGAGGGGTATGTCATCATAAATCAAGAACCCCGTTGCCTGCAACAGTGTGCGATATCAGGCATCCGGAGATAGTTGCCATCGTTGGGCTGGATTCTTGCTCATGCGGCATATCACTAGAGACTGAAGCACGCCAGTTCAGTGCTTACTTTCCTATTATATGGACATGGCCTTCATAGCCCTGCATCAGGCACAAAGGAACATTGTGTATATGGAGCCAAAGACTTTTTCTTCTGGCCATATTCAATGACTCATGAAGAAATCCCCGTGTTTCATCCAGGCGTGGCATCAAACTGGCTATGTTCTGAAGATTATTGCCGCCTGGTTCGATGTAATTGTATAACGCCTGGAAATGGAGGGGTCTTTTGACATGCCTGGCCAAAAACCAGGTCATGGCCGGCAGGTGCCTCACATTGGGTTTGCATATAATTGTCACCACGCGCAAATCCATGCCTTTATCTAGTATAGCCAGAAAGGATTTTTTTGTCTGTTCATAGCTTCCAGGAACCTGTGTTATACTTTCAAAGAGGCTTTTTTCTGAAGCAGGCATGTTCAGGATTGCTCCTGTTAGTCCCGCCTTTGCCAACTTAAGCAGGTAAGCAGGGTATGAAAGGAGCCGGCCGTTCGTTTCAATCTCAATTTTCAAAAACCCCGCGCGCCGGGCATAGGCTATAAGGTCCGGCAGGTCTTTTCTCAGTGTGGGCTCGCCTCCGGTAAATACAACGTGGGCCTCTCCAGGACGCAAAGCAGATAACATTGATCTGGCACTATCATAAGACAGATCATTTGCGCATTTGTCCACATGGCAGAAAACGCAGGAATTATTGCACTTTGGCCCAAAAAATAATTTGTGCATGAATTGGCAGTATATGTGATGCTATAAAAATCCTTGTGCGCTACGGCTACGTCCGGATAAGTACAAGAGGGTACAATTTCTATTCTGACCACATAGTATGCGTATGGGTGGGGGCAGGCAGAGCAGAAAGGCAGGCATAGAAACTGCCCCCTTTACCGGATGAGCCCCCCTGCTGCCAAAGCACCGGGCAACATGCGCTGGCAGGACTTGGGCAAACTATTAAAACACCCAGGGATACCACATGCCTGTGGGACAGAAGGTGAAACTCAGATCCTGCAGCACATGCAGGTATACAGAGTTCTGTGCAGGGATATTTGGCGAATATCTTGAAATACACGGAACAAATGGAATTGGATGCAGTGCCGCATACAAAAGAGAATTCGGCCTTTTGCAGCTTCTTTCAGACTGCAACCAGAAATGTTTATTTTGTGTCAGGAGAAAACAGAGGCATCTGCATCTTGATATTGTTGATAAAGAGGGGCTTTATGGGCTCCCGACTGGCCAGGCCAAGCTTGAGCTCCTGGGCATAACCGGAGAAGTGCTAATAACAGGCGGCGAACCGACACTGAGAAGCGATTTGCCCGAAATAATCGGGTTTGCAAAAACAAGGAACATAGGGGTTGGGATTAACACAAACGCGGTTAGGCTCTCTGATAATACCTACTGCAGGAAACTAAAGAAAGCTGGCCTGGAGCACGCAATAATCTCCCTACATTCCCATATAAGGAAGACCTCTGAGCGGATATCCCAGGTTCCAGGCAACTATGACAAAACCATGGCAGGAATAAGAAACTGTATTGCCAACTCCATTGGCGTTAGGCTTGTCCACGTAATATGCTCACACAATTTCCGGCATATGCGCAATTATTGTGAGTTTGCTGCAAAACTGCAAATTAACGGCATTAACTTTGTTTTTATAAAGCCAACAGGGATACATGCAGAAGACGGCGCCGGCCTTGTGCCTAGCCTCAGAAGCATAGGGCCACACCTGAAAGAGGCGCTGGGTTTTTGCACTCTGAACAATATTAGCTTCTCAGTAGCAGACGTGCCGCTGTGCTACATGCCCTATCATGAGAACAACAACCTCCATTCAAACGAAATACTGCACAAGTATCCCGCTGAACCTGATGCTGTAAAAAAATGGAACCTGGACCGGCAAACAAACCTGGAGGATGAAGAGTATGGCTACAAGGGCAACGGGTGCAAAAATTGCCCAAAAACAAACCACTGCACCGGAGTCATAAGAGAGTATGCACAAATATACGGAGTTGATGAGCTGGGATGGCAGAAATAGAAAACATTGTGTGGGAGACTGAGGACAACGGCAGCCTGGCCCTGACTGTCAACCTCACGGAGAGGTGCAATAACCTCTGCCTCAACTGCCCAAACGATGACAACTTCAGGAGCAGACACATTGACAGCGCAGTTATTATTGACTTCCTGCGAAAGAACCTAAGCGCAAAGCATCAGAGAATCGGGCTGATTGGCGGCGAGCCCACCATTTCCCCCGGGCTTTTTAAGGTCTTGGACGTAATAAAGACCAAGAACAGAAATGCAATAATCCAGATAAACACCAATGGCAGAATGCTTTCGTACCCGCTGTTCGCAAAAAAGCTCTCAAAGTATGAGAAGCTGGATATGCACATTGCTCTTTATGGCTCCAACGCAAGAGTCCATGACAGGATAACCCAGTGCCCGGGCAGCTTCAGGCAGACAGTGGCAGGCATTCACGAATGCCTCTCAATGGGGATGTGTTTGAAGCTGAGAAGCGTGCTGTCAAGAATCAATTACAGAGACCTAACCGAATATGCACGCTTTGTCTTAAAAGAGTTTGGAAACCGCCTTCACCTTATTGAGCAGGTAGAGCTGGTAGCAATGGACATTATCGGGGAAGCAAAGAAAAATTGCGCTGAGCTGGCTGTATCTTTTACAGAGCTTGCGCCGGAGATGGAAAAGTGCATTGACTCCTTCGGTGACTCTGGCACAAAAGTGTTTTTGCACCTTCTTCCGGTTGGTTTCCTTCGCAAAAAGTACTTCAGGCACGCTGGCCGAACTGGTTGTGTGGACGGGGCATTTACAAAAAGCAAGGGCTGCGGCTCCTGCATTTTCTATGAACAATGTCCAAGAATGCTCAAGAGCTACACGGAAATTTTTGGAACAGGTGAACATGAACCAATCCTCACTTGCTAAAGGCAGCAAAGAGAACCAGACAGTTAGAGGTGCTGGGAGACTGAGGATTACCCAGCAAAACACAATAGAAGTTGACAAGGACAAATGCAAATTCTGCCGAAATTGCATAAAGATATGTCCTATGAACGTTTTTAGTAGCGAAAACAGTGCAATTGTCCTTGTGAATGAAGGGGCGTGCATCGCCTGCATGGCCTGCCAGCGGTCCTGTCCTGCCTCTGCACTCAAAGTTGTCAACAGAAACATCAAGAAATTCTACATCTCCAGGACCTGCAACAACTCCTGTGTTTTCTGCTTTGAAGAGGACAACAACATACGCAAGAACAGCTCTACGGACGAAGTCCTCAATGAGTTCAGGCAGAACATTTCAGGAGAAGAAAAGATGATAATACTCAGCGGAGCTGAGATAACAACCAGAAATGACATTTTCGTGCTTTTAAGGGAGCTTAGGACACTAAACCTGTCAGCGCAAGTATTTCTGCCAACAAACGGCAGAATGATGTCATACCCTTGGTTTGTCGACAAGTTGCTCTCTGTAGGACTCTCCGACCTCAAGATAACAGTCACACTTCTCGGGAACAAAGAAAACCACGACCTGCTCAGCAGGGTACCAGGAAGCTTTGAACAGACCACGAAAGGAATACGAAACCTTCTGGAAAACAAGCAAAACATTAACCTGAATGTCCCGTTGATGAAACAGAATTATATGGATCTGCCCTGGCTTGTGGGCAACTATGCGCCATTGGGGGTAAGGACAATCCAGCTCTCTTTCATTGAACCGTGCGGCAGGGCCGAGAAGCAATATGCAGACCTTGTGCCGCGGGTGTCTGACATGCTGCCTTATCTGAAAAAAGCGCTTCAGGCAGGCCTGGGTAAAATATTTGTCAGAAACATCCCAAGGTGCTTTCTTGATGGGGAAGACGTATCCTGGTCCAAGGACACTGTAAACCAGCTGAAACTCAGGCCGGATGCCTGCTCTGAATGCGTGTACAGCGAATGCAAGGGTATATGGAAAAAATACATAGATATCTACGGAGAAACAGAAATCACACCGGTGAAAAGATGAAGGTTTTCATTGTACAGCTTACAGAGTCATGCAATCAGGACTGCATATATTGCTGCAGGGCGATTTCCAACACAGATGAAGCTACAGAAAAGATAATTGCCAAAATCGAAGCTGCAGACAGCAGCACTGAAAAAATAATAATCACTGGCGGTGAGCCTTCACTTCACCCGTATCTTGGAAAGGTTGTCAAGGCTGCAGCCCGCAAAGCAAAGACAGTGCATGTTCAAACCAACGGCATGTTGTTCTCAGACATTGAACTGTGCCGCAGGATTATTTCTGCGGGAGCAAACTCTTTTCTTGTTTCCTTCCCGACATTTGAAAGCAGAACTTTTTCTGAGATTTCTGGTGCAGGGGCCCTTGACAAAAAACTGCATGGTCTGAGGAACCTGAGCATGTTCAGAAACGCTGAACTTGGGGTTGTTTTTGTTCCGGTATCGCTAAACTACAGGGAACTGCCGAAATACGTGGCAAACTTGTCAAAAATATCAAGAGACATATACCTTCAGTTGTCATATCCTGTCCGGTTCCGGAACTACTTGGAAAAGAAAGAGGTCTTTGTCACTTACAGGGAACTTTCTCCCTATCTTGAAAAGGCCCTTGTTGGGCTCGCTGCCTTGAACATGGAACACCGTATTGACGGATTCCCTCTATGTCTGTTGCCCGGCCAGGCCCAAAACATTTCTGACCTCAAGACTCATAAGCACATGTACACAGATGATTTTATCAAGTCAAAAAGGAGGGCGTACGACTCTGACAATTACCCGGGCAAAGAGCGTGTGATGGCCAGAGTATGCAGAAAGTGCAAAAAAAATGAATGCAAGGGTTTATACGAGCACTATGCAGGTCTTTTTGGGACTGATGAGCTTCAACCTTTTCTTTCCCAAACCCTATAGATTAAGGATAATGAAGTGTGTCCGGACAGAGCATGCACATGTCCGGCTGGGAAAAATATATAAGCGCTGTTATCCCAGGGCAAACATATGAACGAGATATACCTGTTTCTTCCCATGATCCTGTTTCTGGGTCTTATCACTTCCTATGAAGACCTGAAAACTGGAAAAATTCGCAACATCTGGATAAAGCTCAGCCTTGTTTACGGTCTTGGCGCCAATCTTGTTCTTCTGCTGCTGATGCATGCAGCCGAAAAAGGGGATTACAGTTATTTTGTTGAGATTGGAACAGGGGCCCTGTTATGTCTTGTCGTGGGGTTTGTGCTTTGGTGGGCCGGCTTTTGGAATGCAGGCGATGCCAAAATCCTGGCTGTGTACAGCCTCCTGATACCTCTTGGCACATACAGGTACGGGTACACGCCTTACTTCCCTTCGTTTAGCATTATCATAAACACGTTTGTGCCTTTTTTTGCAGTTTACACCGCCATGCTGGCCATTAAGACCAGCACCAGGCAAAAGCTTTCCTATATTAGAAAATCACTCAGGCCAAAGGAGCTGGCAATGCTCCTTCTGTTCCTATTCAGCGCCACCTGGCCGATGCAGTATTTTTCTTCCTGGGTTCACAGCAATTATTTTCTCACTGTTTTCGCTATGTTTGTTGCACTCCTTGTCTTTGAAAAAGTCTTCGGAAACAGGCTTATGTATCTCCTGCTGGTTACAGCATTTTTCAGGCTGCTGTTTGACCGCCAGGTGCTTGAGCCAGCTAGCCTCTGGCTTCTGGCAACAACCTTTCTGGGATTCGTGGTGCTAAGGTTCTTTATCCTCAACATGGGATATGAAAACCTCACCAAGCATGTTGACATAAACCTGCTCAGGGAAGGCATGGTGCCTGCAGAAACAATATATTATGAAAAAGGCAACTATATCAGAAAACCCCTCCTCCACCTCAGCCTAGTATCCTATCTCCAGGAAAAAACCAGGAAGAAAAGCAGACGGCTTTTTGAACCAAGGGCTGAGGGACTAACAAAGGCTGAAGTCAGAAAGCTGCATTCCCTCCAGAAGGAACTTGGATTTGAGCATCTCAGAATATATGAGACTGTATCATTTGCACCATACATCTTTCTGGGAGTGCTTGCAACAGTAATCTTTAAAGGTGATATGTTCGCCGGAATAGCCTTCCTGGTTAATAATTAGGTGCAGATGTAGTCTACAGAAACCTCTGTTTTTCCCTCAGGCATTGCCACAGGGATTCTGATTTCTGCTGTGGCCTGTGCCGGAATAGTGTGCCTGGACATGTATGCAGTCCCTGGGATTTTCACTGTGAAATCGCATACATGGTCCTCATCACCATTGTTGGTTGCATTAAAGAGCACATCCACCATTCCGGAACTGTCTGCAAAATGGATTGGGCCAAGCCCAATTTCATTGCCTGCTCCAAAAAATAACATGAATAAGGCAAGAGTGACAATCACAGAAGCTACTGCAAACGCTGCAATCCTGGTATTTTCTTTCTCAAGGGCTTGTGATACGCGTTTGATAAAAGCCGGCTTGCTCATTTACCTGGCATGTGTCCTGCAGGTATTAATATTTTGCGTGAAACAAAAAGTGGTTCCTGAAAAATCTGGCCCTGTGAAAACCTGCTTTATTCCCCTGTCCAAAAAAAGAAAAAGCATATAAACCAATGAACTGTTCTCGAGAGTATGGCAAAAGCATCGCTGGTTAAGGTTGACTGCAGAATCTACCCGTTGGATGTGGTGCTCTCGGCCGCTTATATGTTTACTAATGAGCACTATGTGATGATTGATGGTGATCCAAAGAAAGAGCTTACAGTCCGAATCGAGCCAAAGAAGGGCGCCGCACAAAACATAGAAAAAGAATTCTCTAATGAGCTTGTAAACTATGCCAATTATGCAGTCAGGGTTCTTAAGAACCAGATCCTGCGAGAGGCAATCATAGCCAGAGTGCTCAAGACCCATGACCTGGTTCAGCAGAGTGACGCTCTGCCAGAGCCTGCAGAACCGCAAGCTGAGGAATACTTCATTGATGACCCGGAGGGAATCGCAATACCATGGGAAGAGAAATACGGCAAATTGCAGGAGAAAACACCGCCGGATGAATCCATTGATGACCCTGAAGGAATCGCAATACCGTGGGAAGAGAAATATGGGAAGGATGCCAACAAATCCTGAATCAAGAATAAAACTAAAGGGCGACTGCGCAGAGGTTTCATTTAACGAAAGTGTGTATGACAAGGCTTTCATTGAGAGCGCAGCAGCAGAGTTCAGCAGGTACCGAAAAGTGACAATAGACAACAGCACTGTTCTTATAAGAGCAAGGCAAAAAGAAAAGCCGAGATTTCTTGCGCTGGAATTCTACAATTATGTTCTCGGCCTTATGAAAAACTCCTAAAATGGCCATAAGCTACCTGGGTGAACGCGGCAGATTCGTAATGTCACACTTCCGGGCAAGGAGGATTGCGGGCGGATACCTTCTGACCAATGACTACGGATCATGGATCTTTGCAAACAAGAGCGAGTACAGCCAGATATGCTCTGAGAACATAAAAGAGCCTCTCGCTTCCCTGCTTAAGGAGAAGGGGTTCATGCTGGACGAAAACAACCTCAAGCAGGTAATAAAGGATTACCGCAGGAAATGCTCATTTCTTTTTAAGGGCGCTTCCCTGCATATTGTGGTCCCTACTGCCAGATGCAACCTCAAATGCATATACTGCCACTCAAAAGCCAGACCAATGGCTAAGAGGGGCTATGACATGGATAAGGAGACTGCGAGAAAGACTGTGGATTTGATACTCCAGACGCCCTCAGACAGCCTGAGAATCGAGTTTCAGGGCGGCGACGCAATTCTGAATTTTCCCATTATGAAGTATATAGTGGAATACGCCAAGAAAGCCGCAAGGGATAAAGAAGTCAGTTTCAGCCTGGTATCCAACCTTACCCGCATGAAAAAGTCTTACCTGAACTTCATAATTGAAAACAAGATAGGTGTCTGCACATCGCTTGACGGCCCAGAATTTGTGCATGACATGAACCGGCAGTTACACGCAGAGACTGTAAAATGGATAAAAAAGATTATGCCCGAGCGCCACATCAACGCACTGATGTGCGTCACCAGGCATTCCCTGCCATACCACAAGGAAATTGTTGAGGAATATTCAAGGCTTGGCCTTGACAGGGTGTTTGTTAAGCCGGCCAACAGGCTGGGTTTTGCACAGCAGCACAATGACGCTGTTGTGAGTTCGGCAGAGTTTCTGGAATTTTACAAAAAGACGCTTAATTACATTGTAAAAAAGCATCCGCAAATCAGTGAGATGCACACTAAGCTTCTTCTGAAAAAAATACTTACAAAGGAAGGCACCAATTTTACGGACCTGCAGAGCCCCTGCGGTGCTGCAACCGGACAGCTTGCGTATGACTATGACGGTAGCGTCTACACCTGCGACGAAGGCAGGCAATACGAGATGTTTCGGCTGGGAACAGTGGACAACACATACAGCGAACTTGTAGCCAGTAGGGAGGCGCTTGCAATCCAGCGGGCATCAATCAACGACAACCCGGGCTGCGAGGCATGCGCCTACAAGCCCTACTGCGGGCTTTGCCCGGTATGCGCTTTCGCTGAGACAGGAAACATCATTCAGAAAGTCCCTGACAGGAGATGCAGAATCTACATGGGAATGTTTGACCATGTCTTTGAAAAACTTCTTACTGACTCCGAATACCGGGGTGTCTTTGATGCCTGGCTTGAGAAAAATTTTTAAATGTTATATAACAATTACCAGGAAATGCTTCCAAAGCTCAAAAAAAAGATGGCGGGCTTCCTTCTGAGCGAGGAGGGAAAAATACCGAAACAGTCCCTGCTGAGCCTGGGTTCATTCCTTTCAGCAGCAGTGATTGGCGGGGTGCTTGCTGCAAAAGGGGCTGCTGCAACCCACAACAACAACCTTGACTTCAGTTATGATTCAGTCACAGGAAGCGCAACAGGAACCCACGTCCACCACGCTTCACATGTGAGCCATGCGAGTCACTCCAGCCACTCTAGCCATGGAAGCCATTCTAGCCACGGGAGCCACTCTAGCCACTCCAGCCACGGGAGCCACTCTAGCCACTCCAGCCACTCCAGCCACAACAGCCACTCCAGCCACGGGAGCCACTCTAGCCACTCCAGCCACGGGAGCCACTCTAGCCACTCC
>CAZFZC010000023.1:0-10940 GCA_964523155.1 uncultured Methanosarcinales archaeon | reverse complement strand
GATCATTGATGGTAACAGATAACAAAAACCGAACTATTCCCCTACCTAAATGTTCGGAAACTAAATGGTTTCCGGCACAAAAAAATGCATGGCATTTTTTGTGCAAGAAAAAAGGATTTTTTCTTTGCATGTTAGAAATCTCGGATTTCAAACAGGTAGGGGTACAAAGAAATGCAGGGCATTTCTTGTACCGAAAATGCAAGCATTTTCGTGTGTTAAAAACCAACCGTCTTTGACTGGCTGTATGTATAAACAGCCGAAGCATATGAATATGGTTTTTGACGCCCGGAATACCGCCATTTCCTTGTCCGGCGGTTTTCGAGCATTACTCATCCCACAGGTTAGAAACTGGCGGTATTCCGTTGTATTAAACCCCATGAAAATCCCTTGCGGAATTTTCAATAAAACCTTTTCCGCCACATGTGGGTGAGAGCAAATCACTTGACGTCATAAGCCACGATGTAGAGTGAGTACAGCCTTCCCTCCGGGGCATAGGTAAGGGTTCCTGCATAGAATGTCTGCGCATTCTCAACCCCTGGAGTGTAATCCACATGCGCCACAACCTGCCTCCCTGTTTCCTGATAGCCCTGGTTGCAGCATGCAATATTATGGGTCGCATTGTGCTCAACTGTCCAGCCAGGCAGCTTATCATCGCACATCTCTCTCATGCTTGCTGCATACCTCTCAGATACAACCAGAGGGTCATAGCTGCATCCGTTGGTCCCGTCGCATCCGGCCTCGCAGCGAAAGTCAGTCCCGTCAAACACTGTGCAGTCCGGCCTGCAGTCTGTTGACAGGCTGAGGGTGAAGTTAAGCTCAGTGTCAGATACCGGGTCAAGGGGCTCTGTCGGGCTGTCATGCTTTTCTGCAAGCACAACAACATAGTAGCTGCTGCCCTTCACAGCCGGGATGTCGTAATGCCCCAGCGCATCTGTTATCGCATAGTTCACAAGCTCCATATCCTGGGTCATGACACGGACATAGGCGCCCTGAAGCGGGGAAAAGCCCCCGTCCGGCTGCTCGCCTGTAACAGTCCCTGTCACGTTTGCCCTGTCTGCTGCAGGCACGCACTGCTGGTTCATGTACACGAAATCGTCAGGCTCATCGCAGCAGGCCTCGTTGAAATTGTCCCTGTAATATTCACCGTCGTCATCGCCGCAGCACTCAGCCTGCGCTACCTCGCCGCCGACTGCCCATCTTCCGGCACCAAGGCATGTCCCGCACAGAAACCCGCTGCCGTCCGCATCATAGTCCTGGTATGCGCAGTAGTCATCACCAGGGCAGCCGTCCGGGCTGTCGTCTGGGTAGTACTCCCTGAACCTGCAGCTATTCTCGCCCAGGCCGCAGGTGCCAACGCAGCTGTCTGTCTCGTCCGGCTGGTCAAGGCTCTCGCAGGCGCCCAGGCTGCAGCTCCTGCCCACCCCGCCTGTGCAGTCATCGATGCTCGCGGCTTCGTTCCCGTCATCATCGGTTGCCAGAACCTCTGCATCGCAGCAGTCCTCGCTGTCTGTGACTGTGTAGGTCTCTGTCTCGCCTGAGCCTGTGCACCAGTAGTCCCTGTCCTGCGCAGTTGTGCCGCTGCATTCCCAGCCGTCGTCTATGCCCAGAGGCTGGCTGCCCACAGGGGTATAATCGCAGCCGTCGCAGCAAGCGCCTGACGTGCAGTCGCAGCATGTCACGAGGCAGCCTGCAGGGCTGTTTGGCACGCAGGGTTCAGTGCAGCCTGATTCCGGACAGAAATACTCAGTGGTTCTTGTAGTCTGCCAGTTGTTTTTTTCGCATGTCGGCCCGTTGGAACATAGCCCGCCGCCGCCGCACGGACATCCCCAGCAGCTCGGTTCGCTGCCGTCCCTGGGATTGGAACAGTCTGCATAGGGTATTGGCCAGTTGTCTGCAGTGCCGTGGCAGCACCCGCAGCTCCAGTATCTGGTTGTTCTGCTCCGGGTGTCGTAGTCTGTTCCCTGTGCACAGGCTGTGAAAGAGCTGGTGGTCCACGCATCGCCATCGCCATGGCCGTCACAGCCGCTGCAGTGGTGGCAGCGCTGTCCCGCAGCCCAGGAAGCGCAAACCGCCAGGACAGTGAGCAGCACCCATATTGTTGCACAGATTTCACGAACCATTTTTAACCATACTGAATCTGGCCAGGCATGATGCCTTAAGTGATTCGTTCAGTATCATGCTGCAGTATTCCCTGTTTCTGTCCCTGACTGCAATACTCCTTACACATTCGTCCTGCTTCTGGTCAGTATGGGCAAGCCTGCAGGTTTCTATGCTGACTGTCCGGGGAGTTATTCTCTCATGCCCCGGCCCGGCAGAGTTTTTTTCTGTCCAGAGAACAGCAAACACAGCATATACCAACAGCATGCCCACAAGGAGCACAATCCCTGCTGCAACGGGATTTTCAAATTTCAGCCCTGAAAGCATGGGCTATATTTTGCCTATCTCCTATAAAAATAATATTAACCATTATATAATGGTGATAATTTGCTGCTTAAATGGAATTGGAAAGGCTGGCCTGGGCTCCTGTCGCGCTGGCAAGGGGGAAGATGGGTATTGTCACTGAGAAAAGAACAGATATTGGCTACTGCGCAGCCAGCCCGCACGGGTATCTTGCCCTGAGGTGCCTTGGAAGGGGCGGGACTGATTACATACTGGCTGACAGCAGGGTGGCAGGCACCGGTACAATCCGGCTTTATGGCCTGAGGACAACCCTGATTGACATTACGCCAAGCATGTATGCGTATGCCACAGCTGCGCTTGTCAGCAGCATTTGCTATCAAGACAGAAATGTGCTTGACCTTGGCTGCGGCGACATGATACTTGGGTTTCTTGCTGCGAAAAGAGGGGCAAAAAAAGTGTATGGGATTGAGAAGGGCGAGGATTTTGCTACAGTGTTCGAAAAAAACCTGGAAATCAATGAATTTCCCGGCTGCAGCCTTACGCACATAACAGGCAGTTTCAGGAGCAGCCGCACTCTTGGAAAAGTCAGGGATACAATAGACACAGTCATTGCAAACATAGGGCCCCATGAGATATACGGTGATGCGCACGAGGCTGCAATCAGGGTTGCAGGCCGAAGAGAAAGCGTTACCCGGCTGATTATAGGGGGATATGTGGCAACCCCTGTGCACCCATACGAAAAAATAAAACAGCATCCGCTGTACTACGGCCCGGCATTTGACCTTGCAAAACAGTACGGCTTTGCCCCCCAGGAATTCTGTGAAATCTGCCATGCATGGGAAGAGCGCTTTGTCCCTGCAGTGTCAATTCTTTTTGAGAGATAGCAGATGCCGCCTGAAGGAGCGCTTCAGCTGTTCTGTGGCAAACGCGCCAACCTGCCCGACAATGAGATGGCCCATGTAGGAGCCCATCTGTGCTGCCTGCGCAACACTGAACCTATTGATGACGCAGTAGAGAAAACCTGCAGCATACATATCCCCTGCGCCTGTTGTGTCAACTGTCCTGCTCCTGACTGCAGGCACATGCAACAGGCGCCCCCTGTGCGAGACAATGGAGCCCTTGGCACCAATCTTGACTGCAACTGTCCGTATGTACCTGCCAAGAAGCCTGGCTGACTCCTCGGGGTTAAGGCCTGTGAACGACATTGCCTCGCTCTCGTTTAAAAACAGTATGTCTGTATTCTTGACCATGGCCTTAAGCAGGGAAAATTTCCGTTTCACAAGCAGAGGGTCTGCAAGGTCCATTGAAACAGTCACATGGCTTTTCCGTGCAGCTCTCACTGCATACCTGACCGCGGGGCCGCTGGACTCAAGCTCGTATCCGGTAAAATATATGAGCCTGCTTTTCCTGATGTCATCCTCGATAATCGCGCTTCTCCTCAGCCTGACAGCAGCGCCAAGGCTGACTGCAAATGTCCTTTCAGCATCAGGTGTAATGAAATTGTAGACAACCCCTGTTTTTCTGCGGACGCGGACAAGGCGCAAGGCAATCTTTTCGCCTGCCAGGACTTTTTCGTACATACAGCCAAACTCGCCAGGGCCAACCTGCCCCACCATAACGCACCTGCCGCCAAGTGCGCTTATGCCAAGAAGGGTGTTTGTGGTGCCGCCCGCAGGAACCACTTTGGCGGCCTTAACGGAACTTCGGAGCTTCAGGGCGCTTTTCTCATCCACAAGGTTCATTACGCCTTTTTTCAGCCCGACTCTAAGAATCTGCGCTTCGTCTGCCTGGCAGTGAACATCAACAAGCGCGTTCCCTATGCCAAAGATATCATATTGTTTTCTCATTGTATGCAGTCCCACAAAGTGCGCTCGCGGACAAGACCCGGCCATCCGCGTTTTTGCAGGCGCCAAGCCGCATAGGAGTTTGTTTCTCAGTGCCCGAGAATATAATCTGTGGCAGCGTAGCTGTCCAGGGAATCGTCAAACCTATCTGCCTGCCGGCCAACGCGTTCCGGTATGTGCGAGGTTCATACCCGTTCAGATAGTCCATTCTGCCTGGAGCTTTGGGCGAGCTTAAATTTTTTGCGAAATTATAAGGGGAACATGCATTTCGTCTGAGGAAAGCCCGCCGTGGTTTCCAAGATTAAACCCTTTTTCCTCAGACAAAAGCCTGTCCCGAATTATCCTATTGCCTGGGGGAACCAGAATATAGTCGCCGGTCCTCTCAAAAACGAACCTTTTTGGCCTGGGGCCAAACACGCCTTTTGATATGAAGTCTGTGCTTTTATGCACAGTGCACCCAAGTTTTCGGGCCTCTGCAAGAAACTGCCTTTGCATTCCCATCCGGACATAGCAGTACGCTGCGCGGGGCTCGCCGCAGAGCGGCAGAACAAGGGACTCGCTTAGAGCAGGATGGTCTTGTATCCAGGTTACCTCGCTTCGGGACGTCTGCATGAACCCATGGTCGCTTGTAACAATAAGTGTTGCGTCAAGACGCTCGCCAAGCCAGGCAAATGCAGAGTCAAGCATCCGGATGCCCTGGACAGCGTCCCTGTGCAAGGGCCCCTTCTCATGGCAGAGGCTGTCAAAATACGGGTAGTATGCATAAACAAACCTGGCCTTCTGGCGCAGTATCTGACGGAAGCATCCAAGCAGGGTGCTATAAGCGTGCAGCCCTGCTCCGCCCTTGAGAGCCAGGGAAAAATCTGTGCGTGCCAGCTCTGCGGGCATTACAATAGATGAGTTCCTGTCGAAAAACGGCCGGGGCAGCACCTGGCCTGCCTCTGTGCAAATCTCTGAGCCTTCCCGCGACTTCCAGCGAAGGGGCTTAGCAACCATGCCAAGCTCCCGGTAGTACATATACCACCCAAGAATCCCGTGATGCGAAGGTGCGAGGGCAGTGCGAAAGGTCGCCAGGGCTGCTGCTGTTGTTGCAGGAAAAACTGTGGTCAGCCTGGAAAAACAGTGCCTGTCAAAGAACCCGCCCGGGGCATTCTTCCTCAGGAAATTGTACCCCAGGCCGTCAAGAACCACAAGGACGACCCTTCTGCCAAACCCCGGCTGCTTCCACAGCAAAGGGTAACGGGGCCTTATGCCAAAGTGCTTCTGAAGCGAGCACATCAGGTTGAGTATGCTGCCGCCGTTGTAATCAGGGAATACCATGCCCCTGGGGCAGGCCGTGAAGTTTAAAAAGCTTTACATCAGTATCATAACAACCCCGCAGAGCATCACAAGGCATGCGAGAGTCTTTCGCAAAAGGTTTTTCTCGTGGAATATCTCTCCGCCAACAAGGGTTACAAAGAATGAAGACAGCCGCTTTATAGGGGTAACCAGACCCACATAGGCTGTCTTGACTGCAGTTGCCTGCGCAAACCTGTAGCCAAACGTCAGAATGGCTGCAACAAATATCCATGGACCTGCTGCCCGAAGGCTCTCCCTAAGCCCAAGTACCCCATGGTGGAAGAATATGAGCATCATGACAAAATGAAACGCAAGGAACACATGCGCAACCGCGGTGTATGTCACAGGATCCATGCCGTAGCGGGACAAAATTGTCCTGTCCATGACTGCGCAGATGCTGTAGAGAACGAGCGCAACGAAAATGTAATATACATACCTGGACGAGCCAAGCACGCGCATTGGGTGGAACAGGTCATGATGGCTCTTAAGCTCAAGGACATAGGCTCCGAGGATAAGCACGGAAATCCCTGCAACCTGGACTGCGCTGAGCCGCTCGCCCAGTATAAAAAACGCAAGGGCTGCTGTAATTCCCGGGCCAAGGACAAGCAGGGGCGATGCCTCACTGACGTCCATGTGCCTGACGCTCTTTGAAACAAGGAGGAAGGCGACTGCGCCAAGAATGGTTACAAAGAATATTGCAGCCACAGGAACCGCCTGCAGCTGGCTCATGTCAATAATGAAGAAAAGCGGCAGGGCAAAAATAAGGTTGACCACTGCAAGCCCTGCTGAATAGTCCATTGCATGCTGCCGTATGAGTGTCCTTTTATGTATTATCAGCGCTGCAGCGGCAAGTATTGCACAGATGAACGCGTAAAAGATCCATGACATCAGCCAGTCACGGCTGCAGGTGTCTTATATTTTTTTCGAACCAGCCCAGCTTTTTGAGGTTTTTCAGGGGAAGAAACAGCGGGGCAGGCAGCTTGTCCCATGGGAACCATGCCCATCCGGCGCACTTGCCGGGCTCACGCACCTGCTCTGTGCCTTCAGACTCTGTGGCAATTGCGTAAAGCGTGATATAGTGCCTGCCTTCCGGACGGAAAATGTCGTTGGTGTACGGCCCAAGCTTCGGCCTGGTTATCCTGATGCCTGTCTCCTCAAAAACTTCACGGGCTGCGCACTGTTCAACTGACTCGCCCCACTCAAGATGTCCGCCCGGCAGGCTCCATGTGCCTGCCCCGTGCGAATTTTTCCGCATGCCAAGAAGGACCTTACCGCCTCTTATGACAATGACTCCCACGCCTACCCTTGGCTCACCCATCCGAATCACAGCTCAATTACTGCCTGCCTGCGCTTTTCGTCAATCTCCCTGACAACCCTGTGGCCTTTGAGTTTCTCCTTTATCTCCTTCCACGAATATTTCCCGGCCGCAGTCTTAAGCGCTCTCAGGACTTCCTCAACAACCATGTAGTTTTCGTAAATTGCCTTTCCTGTCTCCAGGGCCTCCTGTGCCTGTGCCTGCAGTTTTGCAATTGTTTGCTCCTGTTCTGCAATTATCTTCATTAGGCGGGCGGATTCCCTTGACTCCCCTGCCCGGCGCGCCAGCTCGTCCTCCTGTTCCCTTGAGTTGGTCAGAACAACGCCAAGCGCCTGGCAGAACGAGTCTGCAGCCTTTGAGCTGCGGCCCCTGTATGTTACCAGGGGAAAGGGAGTAATGTCATCCCCATAAATCCTTGCGCTGATTTTCAGAGAGAGCATTTTCCTGCTTTCTGCGTAAAGCTTTTCTGCCTCTGCATCATCAGGGATGGTCTTGGCCTTGTCAATCCCTGCGCGGGCGCACAGCTCCTCTGCATACTTTCCGCCGAGGCCAAAAACTGTCGCGAGGGTCTTGACAATGCTCTGCCTACCGCTTTTCTGGAGAATCTGCCTGAACCCGTCAGGTGTGGCTGAAATGAAGTCCGGCTCGCGCTTAGGGTACTGGTATTCTATTCCGCCCCTTATGGTCCGGTCTTTCCATTTCCTGCTGGTTTTGGCAAGCCTGACAATGTTGTCCTCATCACAGAGCACAAGGTTTCCCGGGCTGAACAACTCCACATAAAGGAACTGCAATGAGTCTTTCGTGGAGAAGGACAACCTGAGTATCCGCTCAAACCCGAGCTGCGCAACCTCCCTGAACCTTGCATTGGCAAGGCGCTTTCTGAGCGCAAGGCAGAACCCGCCGGGGCTCTCCGGAATATCGCCCTTATAGCCAGTGACATAGATAAGGCTGGGAAAGGTTATGCGAAGCATCTGCTTTCCTTTTCCAGGGATATGCAGGACAAAGAGCAGCTCATCTGCCTGTGGCTGGTATATCTTTTCAACCTTTGCGTTGGCCAGTGCCTGCAGCTCCTTTACAAGAAAATGCAGGTCAAGTGATGTTAATGCAAATTTCACGCGCCCGGATAGTGGGTATGATTAGAAAAAGTTTTCGGTGGCAGTTGCCAAAAAACGCCATTTTGCCATCCAAAAATAAGGTTTCAGGCAGTACTCCATTGTATTTTCCTTTCCGACAGACGCTTCATAAAGGCAGGCGTGATAATGGTTTCCTCAGTCGAGGGACCCACACTGACAATTGCCAGGGGCGCGGTTCTCTTTTCAATGTATGCCAGATATGCCTTTGCTTTGCTGGGCAGGCCAGCGTAGCTCCTGCAGCCTGTGGTGTCTGCCTGCCAGCCCTCAAATATTTTCTCCCTTCCTGCCTCAATGACGCGTATTTCAGTAAACCTGTCAAGAACATCAAGCTTTGTAACTGCAGACCAAGTGAAGGAGTTGAGGGCTGTTGCCTTCCTTGCCTCGTCAATGTCAAACCACCCGCAGCTTTTCGGCCTGCCAGTCTGCGTTTCAAACTCTGCCCCGAGCTTCCTTAGGGATTTCTCTGTCTCGCTCTGCCCGTGCGCCTGCGGGGCACTCTCATAGGCTTTGAATACGCCAAGGACATCGCCAACTGCCTTTGGACCTATGCCAAGCCCTGCTGCCTGGGCAGCCGCTATGGTCTGCAATTGGGACGGGGCAAAACTGCCGTGAAGCGCATCCTGCCTGCTTCCCCTGGTGCCCTCGACAAGCAGAAATTTTGCCTTCCTTATGACTGGCTGCTCGTCTTTTACGTACTGTCCAAGTGCAGCAGCTGCCCGTGAGTAGTTTTTCCTTGCAAGCGCAACGTAGGATGCAAAGGTTTTTGCAAGCCCGGCGCTCTTGAGCTGGGCAATGCTCTGGAGAGAAAGGTACCTGTATTTGGCAAACATGGGATGATAGCCAACCAGCCTGATAAGGTGCATGCGTGCAGCAGTCCTTAGCCTATGCGCAAGGTCTTCTGAAACGAGGTCTGATGCGCGCACAGCACTCTCGCCTGCGACAGACTGCATGCTCGGGCCCACACCTGCATGGGAAAACCCCTGGCCCTGGCTCCTGTCGAGGGCAATGTGCCATTCCATTATCAGGTGCGCCCCAGGCGAGATAACAAGCCTTGGCCGGATGCCCTTTTCAGACAGGCGCCGAATCTCGTCAATAAGCAGGAAGGGGTCTATCAGCACCCCTGCCCCAAGAACACAGGTTTTTGCATGAATGCTTGCCACCGGAAGTATATGCAGGGTGTGCCTTAAGCCTTCGTGCTCAAGAGACTGGCCAAGCGTGCTTGCGCCAAGGCCCTTGGCAGCAACGTCGCATTTTGCAGACAGTATGTCCAGGACCTTGCCTTTCCCCTCATCACCAGACTGGCCGCCAACAACGCAAAGGACATAGCCCATGGCAGTGGGGCAGGACGGCTATTATATAATTTTTTTGCTATTGCCCAGTAAAATATTAATATTTACCCTTAACCCCTGCAGCCCTGAAATGAAATGCACAGATGCAGACCTTGGAAACATTGAGCGCCTGGTAGAGCAGGGGGTTCTAAGCGCTGCCGAAAGGAACACTGTATATGAAGATGCCGTTGGGATAATTAAGCACACATCCGAGTTTTATGCAAGGCTCAAGTACAAGAAAGATAACAGCTACGTAGTGCAGGATTCAAGAAAAGTCAACACTGCACAGGGTACATTTGGCATTATGAACAGGATTACCAATGAGACATTAACAGGGCCTGACTCGCCCATCCCGCAGCATGCCAGCAGCCACATACAAATGATTGAGCGGTTCCGAACCTATGTTGCCCAGAGGGCGTATGAAGACGCCAATAGCGGAATACTGCCTACCGGCCTGACAGGCAGGGTTGCGCAGATTCACGCGGAGAGGTACTGGCAGGGTATAAGGAAATCCAACAGGCAGGATTTGGGCTGCCTCAGGCGCGTGAAGTAGCCCGGGCATTGGGTACATGGGCCCCTGGGGCAGCATATTCCTGCACAGGCTAAACAGCGGGGAAAACACGCCAAAAAGCGCAGGGGTTTATACTGTTGCAGCGAAAGGCTGCGACATAGACAGGGGAAGGCGACGGGGTTGTGGCTGCCCGGAGCGCAGGGCCTGAGTGCGCGAAGAACCATATCACAATAGGAAACTGCACCGGCATCTAGAGGACAAGCCTTCATACATACACCATACAGACATGCCAGGACCCATGAAATACCCTAAGACATACCGGATTACCGGCTGAATTCTCAGGCAATAAGCAGTCCCGGCAAAGCAGGCTTTGCCAGGAGGGACCAACGCAGTTTGCCGGATGGCTTTTTTCATAGTAACGGATTTTGCCAGGTATGCTCACTCTGAGTCCGGGACCAGGCAAAATCCCAGCCCTACTTAACAGTTACGGATTTTGCGAGGTTCCTGGGCTTGTCAATAGGGCAGCCGCGCTGAAGCGCAATGTAGTAGCTAAGCAAATAACCCACAAGGCACGCGTAGACTGCGAACTCTGCGTCGCTGCACTCGGGGATATGCAGGTCGCCGTTCGTGTTGGATATTATTATTGTCCTTGCCCCGCGCGCTTCCACCTCCCTTGTGCTTGACACCATGTCAGGGTTTGCATTCGGAATAAGGGAGATTACAGGCGTTCCCTGCTCTACCAGCGCAATTGTACCGTGCTTAAGCTCGCCTGCCATCATGCCTTCTGCGTGCTGGTATGGTATCTCCTTTAGCTTGAGCGCAATTTCCCTTGCTATTGGGTAGCTTATGCCCCTGCCAAGCACAAACACATCATTCTTGGGATACAACTCGTCCGCAAGGGCCTTAATAATCTCCAGGTTGCGCTCTATTGTCTGCTGTATCTTGTCAGGTATCGCCCCTATGTCAATAGAGGTGTTGCCAAGCTCCCTTGCCAGGGCAAAGAGCGTAACCAGCTGGTTTGTGAAGCTCTTTGTTGCGGCAACGCATATTTCCTGGCCAGCCATTATCTGG
>CAZFZC010000022.1:5121-11252 GCA_964523155.1 uncultured Methanosarcinales archaeon | reverse complement strand
AGAGCCTGCATGGAGCGACAGCAAGCACGGATGGTACAATGGAAACGACAGGGCAATATTTGCTGTGCTGGCTGACGGGAGCGGGAATATAAATAAATTCTATCATAATGGAAAAGAAAGTGTGCTCTTTGATACGATGATTCAATCGTTGAACGGAGGCACTTCAACTTCATGGAGTGACGTATCACTTTCAGTTCCCAAAATCTCCAGCGAAGCCCATATAAACTGCAGGATTGGAGGCAGTGGCGGAAATCAAGAACCCCATAAGCTCGCTAGGGGGTATGTCACTTGTCAAGCCACTGATGATTGATACTCACAGCAGGGTTCTTGGTTATGATTTCCATCCCCTGCTGCCAAGCAGGCAGGGTATGTCATCATAAATCAAGAACCCCATAGCAAGCTAGGGGGTATGTCACCTCTCAAGCCACTGATGATTGATACTCACAGCAGGGTTCTTGGCCATGATTTCCATCCCCCGCTGCCAAGCAGGCGGGGGATGTCATCATAAATCAAGTGGCTGTACGCGTAAAGGGTTCTTCTGATAGCACAGGAATCACGTTGGGAGGAACACAGGATACGGGCGTTGACCCAGGGAATACTCTAAATATTATGACTGATGCCAACGGATATATTCAGTACAATGTAGGGGGAGGTAGTGTAAACATGGACCTTTGGACAATAGGATTTTATTTGGGCACAGGTATTTGAGAATACCAGACCGGTTCTGCTTCAAAGTTCCCCGTTGCCGCCTACCCCAGCCCCTCCAGGCTTTTCCTTACTATCCCTGCCTTGAAAGCGTCGCCCAGGACTTCCCTGGCGATGAACTCCTGCAGGTCCGGACGTTTAAGGATTTTCAGAGCAGCTTTTGTTACAAAAGTATCAATATTAGGCCTTTTATCAGCATAGAAGAGGAGAGCATAGATGTCACAGGCGTCTTTGAGCTCCTTGTCAAGCTTCTCCCTTTCGAAAAAGGACTCTGTCTTCAGCTTAAGCATGACACCGACGTCAAGCACGGGGATGTTGTCTATCTCTTTTGTGATAAGGCTGACATTATCAAAAACCCAGCTTCCGAGCTTTTTTGTCTTCTTGTTAGAAAACACATCCAAAAAGACATAAGCAAGGTTGAACACAGGCCTTTTCTTCACAGCATCTGGCCTGACCAGTGCCTTTTCTTCCCTGTCATAGACCAGCTCGTACCTGAAGCTGTAGGCGCTCTTGGAAAATCCAAGCTTCTTAATAATTTCCAGGAACCTAAGCTCGTCCCCTGCATCAACAAGGACGTCAATGTCCCTTGATTTCAGGTATTCAGTCCCAAAAGCCCTCTTATACTCCCTGCTGACATGAAAATAGACACCCCAGCCGCCTATCACAGCCAGCCTCAGCCCCGCCGACATCCTGCACAGATTCAGGAGACACTCAAAAGAGAGGTCTGTCTCAACAGGATCATACATCCTCCTCACCCCATATCTTTATGACCTCTTCTGCTGCCTCGCCGCCCCTTCCGCCCACAGAAACCAGGTCCACATACAGCTGCGGCAGGGAGACTGCCTTTGCCCCCCTTATATCCTGGCAGCCGTAGAAGAGGCTCCTGTCAGCCAGATAGCACACGACATTGCCTTCGGCTGCCGGCACAAGGCCGTTCTTTTTCAGGATGGCTGAAACCGCATCCGCTCTTTCCTTGAGGATATACAGGTGCACCTTGTTCGGAGCCACATAGGGTGCAACCAGCTCTGTTGCTGAAAAAAGGGTGAATGCATAGAACTCATCTTTAAGCAGGCCAGATATCTTCCTTATCAGGTACTGCGGCCTCTCTGCTCCGAGAAACCCCATCTTTTCATTTTCTTCAACAGAAACCGTGTGCGACCATGCACCAAGCAGCCTTTCGTGGCTGACCACGCTTACACCCCTTTTTTTCCTGACATGGCCTGCTGCTTCAAGGCTGCCTACTATCTTTGCTGTCATGCCCAGGGAGACTCCTGCCTTTTTTGCGAGCTCCCTGAGGGTGAAGCGTCTGCGCTTTTCAACCAGGAGCACCCTGATAATATTCTGGGTTGTTTTGTTCAATAACATTTTTATATGTTCAATATTGTATATAAATGTTCACTAATATTTAAATATTGCGGAATCCCTTCAAATTAACCCTGTCTTGCCAACCCTCCTAAGCCCATTCAGAGAAACAATGCTTTTTTGCTTGAGGTTTATATCAAGTGCATCTAAATATTTGCCCCCGCCATGCAAGCCATCTTTCAATTGTTTCCAAGACAAATACCAAAGCCCGCATAGTCTGCAGGATTGGCAGCAAAGTAACCATGGGCATATGGACAAACGACCGGTACTTCCACGCGGAGATGTAGAAAGCTTTTGCCCCCATGCGCAATTCAGACAGGAATCCTCACCGCATCCTTATTAGGTGGTATTCTCTTTCCTGAGGACTTGACTGCATCCGGGATTTCCCTACCAAGCACAGAAACCGCAGAAATTTTTATTCCAGAAGCTGCGTGTGAAGCACAGCGGTTCTATTTCATAGCCAACACACTATTCTTGCGCACTGCACCAGTTTTCGCAGAATGCCTGGGTATTGCCTGCTTCTGCCAGGCAGTCGTTGATGCATGAGCTGTCCGTGTATTTTGTATCTTCATCCTTCACGCCGGAATTATTACTGGACTGGGCGGTGCACCACGCATTACAGCTCTCAGCTGTTGCATCCGGTTCATTCATGCATTGATTGAAGCAGGAGCTGCTGGCTGCCCCGCCTGAACCGGGGTCGTTCCCGGCGGAATCAGTAGCAGGTTGTACACTCTTTTTGTTTGCTGTTGCTGTGCCTTTCGCGCCGCCGGAGTCATGCCACGTGCAGCTCATAGAGGTCTCATCCGAAGATACTGAACATGTAAGCATAGACCAATAATCGTTACCTGATACTGTATATGCAAGACTGTTGCCTGTCACTATGCCCTTGAGTGTCCTGCCGGTACTGCTCTTGCCTGTTATGCTGCTGCCTGTCTGCTGGAAAGTGTGGGTATGGTCAAACGCCTTGCCGGAGCTGGCCACAATGGTAACTGCCCAGGCCCCGGCAACCTTTGAAGGGGCTATGTTCTCTTTGTTTGCTGTTGCTACGCCCTTCGCGCCGCCGGAGTCATGCCACGTGCAGTAAAGATAGCTGTCAGATGCCTGAACACTGCATGTAACCTTTGCCCAGTAGGATGAACTATAGGTCATATAGCGAAAGAGATTGCCTGTGACTGTGCCTTCAATAGTTCTCCCGCTTGTTAAGCTTTTTCCTCTTACGTTTCTTCCGTTTTGCGATAATTCATTGACAAAATCAATCTGAACATCATCACTAACGGCTGAGACTCCTGACCACTTGCCTGAGACATTTGCTGTTGAGGTATCAAGTCTTGTCATGTGGGCTTTGCCCTCTGCCCCATCAGAATCTCTCCAGGTGCAGCTCATTGATTTTTCATCAATAGCGACAGCGCATATCGTCTGGGCCCAGTAATTATCATCATAGACTAGGTATCTGTATTTATTGCCTACGACAGTGCCATCTATAGTCCTGCCAGAACTGCTATTTCCTTTTACACTGCTTCCAGATTGTTCCAAGGAGTGTATGTTTTCAAACACCCTTCCGGCCTTTGACACAAATATCGAAGACCATCTGCTGCTTATATTGGAAGGGTTTCCAATCCCGGGGCAATTCTCCGACAGTTTCTCATTTGCAAGATTGTTCCATATGTCTTTATCGCTCCATGATGTTTTGAAAACATAATTAACTGCCTCTGTCAACACCTTTTTCCCACTGCCGTCGCTGATTCTTTTGTCATCACTTTCGTAATAAAATATTGGGTTCATAGCATCCAACAATAAATCAGCCAGGGCCTGAGGCTCCATCATGGTGGTTGGCTCAAAATTATCAGTGTGATAACAGATCAGAGACTTGATATCATCTAATAATCCGATAAGATTCACTTCATCCACCGCACTTGTCATGCTTGGCACAACCTTGTACGTGATTTGGCTTATATCGGGCGGCATCCGGCTTACAATAAAATTCTGAGCGATCCAGTTCTGCTTTATGTTGGAGTACTTGTCAAGAACTCCGTGGTTGTGGCTAAGACCTAATGTTGTGTACGGAGGCGGGCCGTTCAGATATATCATCTTTTTTACGGGCTTTCCTTTGGCTTTGAGCTCTCTGAAGAACTTCCCTGTCTGGGTTGCCGGAACCAAAAAATCGTCAGTTCCCGAAATGAGCAGCATGGGAACCTGCACTTTGTCAGCTGCATTGGAGTATGTCATCCAGGAGGCCCAGTTTGCATTATTTATGTCCCTGCGGTTGTAATAAGGTGAAGCGAAATTCTTTGATTTGATATATAATTCCGGAGGCTGAATTGTCCTGAGCCGGCCGGGTCCTGTGCCAAAAAAATATTCAAAGGTTTCACCTCTGTCCACTGGAGGGACAAAAGGAACGCTCGCCTGAATTTTCAGTGTATCAAACCTTGATGTGACTGGGTTCGCATCAACCATGAAAGGGTATATGGATAATTGGCCTCCTCTGCTTCTTCCTGTTATGGCAATTCTGTTTTCATCAATTCCCCTGAGTTTGCTTAACGCCAAAATGCCGCTTTGAACATCATAGATGTCATTAAGAAGGCTATGTGCTGTATAGAATCTAGAATATATCAAAAATACACTATAGCCGTGGTTTATATACCAGTCCATTCGTGACCGGTCCTTATTATATATGGAACTAATTTCGGTTGTCCCCATATTAATGGGGCAGGCCCCGTTTGAACAGGGATATTGAATATACTTTTGCGGCATATTGACCTCCTTTCTTGGATTCTGCATGGCTTTTATGTCTTCAGGTTCATTTGCATGAGAAAAATAGTTGTAAGGGATATTGCGGATTACTGCAGGTTGTTCGCCTGAGACCTTGTTTGAACGAATCAGAGCCCCGTATGCAAACCGGCCGTCATAATGGTTAATCCATCTGTATAGTTCAATGGGAAGGCCATTGAAGCTATATTTTCCCTGTGTTCCCGGGATCATTTGCAGCTTGATACTCGGTGAACTGCTGCTTCCAAGAATTATGCCACTAAAATGGCTCAGTGACCCATATATAATATTCTTTTCAATATCAACATCATAACTAACAATTTCCTTCTTTGCGTCGCTGAGCTGGATTATTATGAGGTCGCTTTCATTGAAACCCCCACCAAAAATTGATTCATCATAATGAAGCTCTAATTTAATAGGCGGATCAAACTGTGCTCCTTCTGGCTCAAGGCCATACATTATATAGCCTATCGAATCGTTTTCCATAAGGCGGTGCGGCTCATCCAGCTTTATCGAAATGGTTGCTGTCTGGTTGTCGTGGGCACCATATATTTTTGTACCTCCTGGCACTGCTAGTTTGGCTTTGTCGTCTGTGGAAGAGATCGATGCTTGCTCTCTTGTGGCCCCGTTGCTAAGTGCAATCTCCACTGAATTCGCCAAAGGGTATTTCAGATAGAATTTATCCAAATGCTTACGCGTGTCCTTGCCGATTATCTCAATAGGATATGCAACCTCTATCTGGAGGGTTCTGTTATCAATAGTCTTGGAAATTTGTGTATCCACTTTTCCTGTTTCAAAATTTGATCCCACAAAATAGCTTAGGTTGACACAATCTTCAAGGTTGTTATTGACGTAGGGAGCCAATGAGTTTATGCCACTACTAAAGGCTCCTTTGTCAGCTGTTTCCTTAATACACTCCTCAACATAAACTTGTAAGTCCTGGTATCTTCCGCCTGCCAACAGACCCTGTTTTTCATATCCTATCCTGTTTGATACCTGACTTTGAATAAAGTAGGCAATAAGTGCAAATACAAAAAGAACGATGACCCCCAGCAAAATGAAGATTGTTATCTGACTCCTCTTAGTCAATTTGTCTCCTCTGGATTTATTTTTAGGTCGCTTTTTTCAGTACACCAGTCCTCGCAGAGCGCCTGGGTATTGCCGGGCTCAGCCATGCAGTCCTTATAGCACTCTGTTCCTGAAGCCTCTGTCTGTCCCTCGTTTCCTGCGCTGCAGATCTCTTCGCACCTGGCTGCAGATACTTCGCCCTCGGCAATGCATGAACCCAGGCAGCTTCC
>CAZFZC010000022.1:0-5111 GCA_964523155.1 uncultured Methanosarcinales archaeon | reverse complement strand
CCCTGAAGAATTTTCCGCAGGGACTTCTGCATCCTGCCCCTGAAGGCTCGTGTTCAGACGGAGCGCGCCCACGCTCTCGCCTGGCAGGGATATCGCGTATAGCCTGCAGGGGGTGTTGCGTATCGTTATCTTGCTTTTGTCCCATCTTCCGCAGCCGCCGCCCTGGTTTGTCACAAAAACCGCCTTTTCTCCAAGAATGGCTCTTGTATCAAGCTCGTCTGCGTTCGGATAATCGAGATAGCTTGTCGTAAGTATGCTCTTTTCGTGCGTCAGCGTGTTGGTCTGCTGATTATGATAAAAAACATCAACATAGCCGTTGTTTGCCGGAACATAGACCATCCCGTCATCTGCGATCGCAGGTGCTCCGTCTGTTCCTGTTGAGGGGCTTGCGAAAGTCCCTATGTCTTCGTGGTTTAGCATGCCCTGCCCAATCTTGGCCCAGCTTTTAGTGTCGTATATGTGAAGCTTTCCTGCGCAGCTTTTCTGGCCGTAAAAATCCTCTCTGTTGTTGCACTGGATTGCATATCCGCCCTGGGCATCAGGGGCATCAACAAAACTTGCATCCTCATAAAGCGTTCCGAAATACAGGTAGCCTCCTTTTTCCACAGGCTTTCCTTCAATGCACCCGACATTGTCAGAAAAAACCTCTTCGAGATAATTGTTCTTTTCCTCCAGCACGAAGAAGGATTCTGTTCCAAGGTCGCAGTTGCAGCCCTGGTGATTGTTTCCGACAACAATCTTGCCTGAATCCAGTATGGTCACTTTGTAAGGGGAGAAACAGTTTTGCCTCTCAAAAACCTTTGCTATGCTCCCCTGCCTGATTTTATAGATTCCGTCTCTTCTTACTGTGACATAGACCTCATCGTTTTTCGATACAGCAAGGTCAATTGGGGGTCCTGGCAGTAACACGTCCCATAACCTGCTGCCGTCCTTGTCAAACGCAAACAGGTAGGACGCTTCTTTGACTGAAACCCCGGAACCGTTGTTTATCCCGCTTATCTTGCTTGCAATAGCATAAAACCCGGTCTCACTTGCAGCCAGCCCCCCTTCAAAAGAAAGATTTCCATAAGAACCTGTTTCCATAAGGACGTCATGCCTCCACACCTCCTGGCCGTCAAGGTTGATGCCGACAAGGAACGAGTTTGATGTTTCAGGCACGATGATATCACCTACCTGTATTATCCTCTGTATGTATGCCTCCCCAAGCTCTTTTCCCCACAGAGACACTATAGCAGTAACCTCCCCTGAAGACTCGCTTGATGCTGTGTATTGGTAAGGGAGCGAAGAATAATCAATCTGATAATCCCAGATAATGCCCCCTGTCTGCTCCATAAGCCGGTAAACATGTCCGGTGCTTGAGCCTGTGATTAAGGTGCCGTCTCCCAGGTATATTGGTGGAGACATCCTTGCAGACAACTCTACCTGCCCGTCCTGCTTTGTGTGAGTGAACACCCAGCCGGTAGGGTTCCAGTCAGAGGATTTGGGCCCGGCACCACCCTGGCCACCCGGCTGCCTGGATGTGTTTCCGTCAATAGCATCAGAATGCCAGAACCTTGGATCGGCAAGAATCTCATTCTTCCAGAGAGTGCTCTCAGGCTCGCCTGGCTCAATCCAGGTAGGGAATGCAGGGTCACTCTTTTCCTGCCAGTAAAGGATGGCCCCTACCTGGGAATACTCCTGTGTCTTGATCGCCGAGAAGAATTCCTTGAACCACCCTGTCCTGTCTCCTGTCAATTTCTGGACACCTAGTTCCACGAACATAACAGGCTTTGTTGGGCTTACCTTTCTGATCTCTGCAAGATATCTTAGCATGACTGTGCTTTTGTCGTAAGGGCTTTCATAAGGCATGATTATATCTTCGTCCGAGGCCTTGCAGCCGGCCTGAAGCCCGCATGGGTATGGGTCAATGGCATGCCAATCAACATAACTATCGCCCGGATACATCAGCCTGTAGTAAGGTATGCTCTTGTCAAAATGGTCGCCTGCGCCCATCACCCATGTGACTTGTCCCGGCGCTGCGCTTTCGACAAGGTCGTGGATGTGCCTTGCAGCATCCCTGTACCTCTCAGGCCCATCAAGACACATTTCATCTGCAGAGTCAGTGCAGCCGTAAGCTGTATACGCGTCACTGACCTCATTTTTCCTTTTATCACCCTTCGGCCCGTAGCCGCCGCCGTCATACCCGTAAGGCTGGATCATAGGTTCGCGCTGGTAGACCCAGAACAACGGCCTGCCCCAAGCCTTGATGTCTCTTGCAGCCTGCAGTATATGGGAGTCCATACTGCCGTCAATTATCGCCTGAGGGGAGTGTGTCGCAGACGGTATCTGATGCTCTATTCCAAAAGTGGTGATGTAACCTGCCTGGTAAGCCTCTTCATGGCCTGCCGCGTCAAAGAAAGGCATGGTTCCCTCTGTCCCTTTGTCCTTGATATATTGCAGCCCGCCGGCTATCGCTGCCTTTGCCCCCACTGCCTGCTCAAACACTGCCACACCGTCGCCCTCCCAGTTATAGGCGCCCAGGTAGACGCCGTTTTGCGGAGCCACAATCTTCAGGCTGTCTTGCGAGGGCGCGCTGCACTGCGCATCGCAGCAATAGGCAGTATCAGCTGCATTGATAAGGTTGCCGCTGCACCCTCCTGCTGTGCTGCAGGCAACCCCGCCGAGCTCTCTGCAGGTTGAAGCATAGATAGGCTCAGGCAGGACAAGGCAGTATATGCCTCCTGTTGTGTTGACCAGCGTTCCCTGGCTGCACGCGTAAGTGACAGGGGCCTGCATTATGCAGCTGCCGCTTTTGGCATCGTAGACACCCACGCTGCACACTGACATAATCTTTTTTATCCGGAAGATGCATACTTCGCCTGTCAGTGCTGACCCGTCAGGGCATATGTATTCGACCTCTGGTTCGAACTCACACTTTTTGCTTGCCTCATTGTACGCTCCCTCTTCGCATACTGCCTCAACCTCCGGCGTCATCACGCACTTGTCCCTTGCCGGCTCATAGGAAGATCCGTTCGGGCAGACAATCTCAAGCTCGGGCATTATCTCACAACGGCCTGATTCCAGGTTATATTTGCCTTCAGTGCAGACAATTTCGCTTTTCGGCTTATACTCACAAAGGCCGCTCTTGGCATTGAAGCTTGCGCCCTCTTCACATTCAGCTTCTAGTGCCGGCCGGTATCCGCAGACATCCTTTTCCTGATTGTATGTCCCTACATCGCACATTTTCGAAGACGGGAGATAGACGCAGCCTCTGCGCTCTTCGCTGTAATCAGTGCCTTGCGGGCAGCTCACTATGTCTGCCAACCGGTACTCGCAGGCTTTCTGGGCCCTGTTGTATGTCCCTGCGCCGCAGTCGACCTCGTCCAGGCTATAATAGATAAGATAAGCCGCAGCCCCGCCCAGGACTGCCAGGAGAAGCGCGATAGCCACAATCTCTTTCCTGTATCTTTTTATGGCCCCTTCCGAGTCTCCTGAAGAGGCATCTATCCCTTCTGCAGCTGCGACAGCCTCGTTTATGTCCTTGACAGAATAGCCCTCTTTCATAAGCTCAAGGCGAATGTTTCCAATTGGAAACCGGTCCATGTTGGAGCGTATGTACCCAACAAGCTTTGGGTCTGCCATTGCCAGCTACGGGTGTGTGCAGTTTATATGTTTTTTTGCCTGTCATGTGGGGCGCGGACAAAAAAATATTAATACAAACATTAATATATGCCTTATTTTATTGTAAAGACGCACATTTCTGGAAAGTTTTATAAATACAAAGACTACAAAAACTAATTAAGCAGCTATTATGTATGAAAATCCGAGTTATCTGAGCCAGAAATATACAGATTTTCTTAGTGCCAGGGGGCTTACTACCCTGAGAAACCTCAAGAGCCACCTCCTCCTGAAGTACAGCGACGCAGAGCTGCAAAATGTCCTTCTTGGCCGCGGCCAGGGGATACCTGTTTGTGCATTCGCAAAAGACCTCTCGCTTCTCGAGTCTGTTGTTAAATTCCTGCACGAGAACAGGAAGATGGGCTTTGCAGAGATAGCCCGAAGCCTCAACAGGGCGCAAAGCACAATCTCAACAACCTACAGGAAGGCTGCAGGGAAAAAGCAGTCAAGGCTTGCCGAAGATGGGCTGCACATTCCCTGCGCTGCGTTTTCTGACAGGCGGCTTTCTGTGTTTGAATCTGTTGTACTCTACCTGAAGGAAAGGGGCTGTTCCATCAGCCAGATTGCAGGGCAGCTCAAGCGGGACAGCCGCGTTGTCTGGGAGATTGCCAGGCGGGCCCAGAAGAAAGCCCCAGGCTACGCAGCCCCAAAACCAGGCCAGGATGAGCAGTTGCTTCTCTTTGTCAGGGACACGCTGCAGGGCCAGGGCTTTGACTTCATCAAGCTGTTTAACGGAATCAGGGCAGAAGCAAGTGTCCCTGTCTCGGTCTTCAGTAGCAACGTCCCGCCGCTAAGCGCGCTTGTCGGCTACCTAAGGGAGCGGGGGTTAAGTGTTTCAGAAATCGCTTCAAGGCTTAAAAGGACAAGGCCGCTTGTCAGCCAGTCTTATAGGCACCATGTGTTTGCCAGGGAGTTTTCGCATTCTGTTCCGCTGGCAAAGTTTGCTCTGCGCAAGCATTCAGTCATGGAATGCGTCGTCGCACATCTCCTCTCAGAAGGCCTCAGGATAACTGAAATTGCAAGGCTCCTCAGAAGGCATCCGGGTGTCATCAGCAAGTTCAAAAGAAGGTACGAAGATAAATGAAGCAGGCAAAAATATCCAGGCTGCGGGCTTTGATTAGGCAGACAAACGCCAAAAAGGCCGAACTGCTTGCAAACAGAGACAGCTATACCCCTGAGTGCCTAAGGAAGAAGCTTGCGGAATATGACAGCTACACCCATGCCAGGAAGTGCGAAATACGCAGAATCAGGAATGCAGGAAAAACCGCGTACATTGCAGCAGCGTTTGCAGTGGTGATTCTGGTTGCGGTTATCATGATGCTTAAGCCGGAGCTGACAGGCTTCACTGTGTTTGACTATGCAAATGAGGAATATGCAAACGCAGAGAATTCCAACGAAAAAGCCGGGCTGCCTGATTATATCAACGAGGAAGCATTCCTTAACGCAACACCTGA
>CAZFZC010000021.1:0-11344 GCA_964523155.1 uncultured Methanosarcinales archaeon | reverse complement strand
TTCAGAACTGCGATGTCATCTGCGCCTTTTGGGCATTCTTGCTCAAGCTGCGCAAGCGCCGCTTTCATCTTCTCAATTGTCTTCTCAAACACCACAACCATCTCATCACTGATGGCTGCTGCAAGGGCCTTCATCGTCTGAATTATCTCATCCTTGTTATCCATGATGTACTGGTTGGCTTCCGTCCTGATAGCAATGAGCTCCTCGGCAGACTGGGCTGCCTCAACATCTGACTTGTATGACTCCAGCTGCGCTATTGCCTCAGTGAAAACACTTTTGAAAAGCTCTTTGTCCCCCTCATCAACCGGAGCGTCTTGCACGTCAGCAATCGCTTTCTCAAGCCTCTCTATCTTCTTGTCAAGACCCGACAAAAGAATGCTTTTCATGATGTCAAGAGCTTCGTCTGAAAGCGACAGGTTTTTGTCCGGCAGGCTAAGGTTTCTTTTTGGGATTGGAAGCCCCGCGACAGCTGCCGTAGCAAGAAGGGCTGCGATGATTACTGCACACCCAATCTGGCTCGTCTTTTGCATGGCTCTAAACTTACAGATATAATTTATATTGTTTTCTGTTTTTGGCTCCCATAGATTTATATTTCACAGCTAACAACAGGCTGCATATGGAATCTGTGCAGGACTGGCTGAGTGAACTGAGGGATTCTGGCAAGGAGGTAATTGTCGAAGGCAAAAAAGACAGGCAGGCTCTTGAATTCTTCGGCATAGAGAACATAACCACACTCTCCTCTCAGCCGCTTTTTGCAGTTGTTGAGGGGGTTGCAGGCAGGGGGAAGGATGTCGTTATACTGACTGACATGGACAGGAAGGGAAAGGAGCTCTACGGCAGGCTTGCAAAAAGGCTCGCAGACCACGGCGTAAGGATAGACAGGCGCTTTCGGGGGTTTCTCCAGAAGCAGAGGCTATCGCACATCGAGGGGCTTGTAAGCTTTGCACAGTCCCGGGATTTCCCAGGAAGGTGCAGGTCACGTTTCCCAAAGCTTAAAGGCAAGCTTTAAATAGAATTTCAACAGACCAGAATACGGTGATAACAATGGACGGCGGATGCTGCGGACGATAGGGAAAATCTGATTGTGAGTTTGCTCTTTTTTTTGATATTTTGGTCTTGTGGGTTTTTGCCGGGCTGTTAACTGTATTTTTCCGTAACAGCCTTAATGATTGCCATTGCCCTCGCCTTGCCTATGCCGGGCGTCTTTTCAAGCTCTTCTTCTGTTGCGTTGACAATTGCCCTGACTGAGCCGAAGGTGCGCAATAGCTCCTTTGCAAGACCCGGCCCCACGCCCGGAAGCGATGTGACGATGTATTCCTGCTGCTCGTGCAGTGCCATTGGCTTTTTTGAGCCATGCAGAGAGAAATCCTTGCCAGACTCCTCCTGCTCGCGCCTGGCTACCACTACCAGGGTTGCTGCAGTGTCCCTGGGGCTTCTTGTGAAGAGTATCGGCACCCTGTAGCTGACTGCAATTGTTGCCAAAAGCCCCCTTATTGCGTTCGGATGCACGTTCCTGACAGAGAAGATATCGGCAGTCCCTTCAACAAGCATGAGCGGCTTGCGGAAATTTTCCCTGAGTTCCCTGACCTGCGACAGCAGCCTGCCGTCAACCAGGCTGTCCACAAAATCCCTGACTGTCTTGTACTCGACGCCGCAGTCAGGTGAGAGCACATAATCGCCGACATTTAGCCTCTCTAGCTTCATGTCGCATCCTGACTCGATGAGCTCCTTGATGACTGCCCCGCCCTTCTCCCGGTAGTCAGCATACACCCTGACCCCTGCACCTGTCTTCTCCTGGCTTTTGGTTTCATACCTGCGAAGAACCATCTGCCTCTTTAGGCCCTCGAGAGTCCTCTGCATCTTCTTCTCCCTGTGGTGCGCTGTCCACCTGTAAGCCTCATCGCGCGTGCCTTCTGCAACAAGCACAACCACAGTGCCTTCCTTCATCCTTGCAGTCCTTCCTCTGCGCTGTATGCTCCGTATTGCTGAAGGTATCGGCTCATAGAATATTACAGAGTCAACCTCTGGTATGTCAAGGCCTTCCTCGCCGACAGAGCTTGACACCAGGACCTCAAAGCTGCCGCTGCGAAACTCAGAGAGTATCTCAATCTGGCGTTTCTGGGTAAGGCCTGAGCCGTTCTTCTTCGCCTGGCCCACGAACAGGATTGACCTGATGCCTGCCTTCTCCAGCAGAGAGACAATCTTTGCGCCGGTGTCGCGGAACTGGGTAAACACAATGGTTTTCTGGACGCCTTTGCCAGCCTGCTCACTGACAATCTCGCACAGCTTTGCAAGCTTGGGGTGCTCAATCCCCCTGCTCTGCAGAATCTCCGCCTTTACCAGGGCCGAACGGAAATTTGTGTCGCGCACAAGGTTCTGTACTGCCTTTGTCTTTGATGTCCTTGCCTGCATGTCAATTCCATGAAGGTATGCCTTCGCGGGCCCGATGCCCTGTGTTTCAACCAGCTCAAGCGCATGATGCACCTTGAGCGCCTCAGCAGCAAGGCTGACGCTGCGCATTATCTGGTAGTCACGGGTCCCCTGGGCAAGCTCGCCCTGCAGCCGTGCCTGCAGCCCAAGGATTTCCTTTCTGCCAACGATATCCGCAGAGTCCAGGTAACCCAACTTTTTTATCTCAAGCAGCTTTGACCTGTAGCATGATTCCAGGTCTTTTATTATGCTCTTAAACTCTTCAGGGAGCTTAACCTTGACAAACTGCGTCCTGAGCTCCTGGATGTAGCTTGAGACATCCGGGCTTTCGTCGCTGCGTATCTCGATTTCCTCAATGAACAGGTTTGCCAGGACCTCGTTTATCTTCTCAAGCTCTGAGCCGGGCGATGCAGTCATTCCGACAATTCTTTCAAACCTGGCAGACTCGTGGTATTTCTTTGCTATGAAAACATATGAATAGTCGCCCACTGCCCTGTGCGCCTCATCAACCCCGAGAAGGCTCACATCCTTGAGGCTTATCCTGCTGCTTATCAAATCGTTTTCAAGCCCCTGGGGCGTGGAAAATACAACCTTTGCAGATTTCCAGAGTTCGGCCCTCTGCTTGGGGCTGACAAGTCCTGTGAACAGCGCCATTTGATCTTCGCTGATATCAAAATGCCGCAGAAAAACCTCCCTGTACTGGTCAATAAGCGGCCTTGTGGGCCCAATCAGAAGTATTTTTGAGCCCGGGTGCTGCCTGAGCCTGTGCGCAGCAAGCATCAGGAAGATGTTTGTCTTGCCCATGCCTGTCGGAAGGACTATCAGCGTGTTCGCCCGGCTTGCAGTCGCAAATATTGTCTCCTGATAGAGCCTGGGCGAAAAATCCTTTATCATCTCTCAGAGAATACTGAGTTTGGTTAAAAAGGTTTGCGCGCAGATGTCCAGTCGGGCAAAACTGGCGCAAATGCCTGTGCGCTTGTTCAGACAGGCAATTCTGAGCGTCTGCCTGTGATGCCATGGCCCGGGCACAGGTAGGAAAACTTCAGCGTTCCAAGCTTATCAAGGGTCTTTTGCATGGACTGCGGGTCGCTTGTCGGAAGGTCAGTCCTGCCAACAGCACCGAAAAACAGGGTGTCGCCTGAAAACAGGATGTCCTTATAGAGTATGCATACAGAGCCCCTGGTATGGCCCGGAGAGGGTATTACTGTGAAATTCCCTTCGGTCTTCAGAGGATGCAGGGTAATTCTCCTCAGTTCGCCTGCTGTTTTATCATCAAGAACCGCTCCGGCAGGCTCTTTCCCAAAATCCAGAATCGCCTGGAGCCCTGCATATATCATGGCGTGGGTGAAGAGCGCAGCATTTCCGCTGTGGTCGTAGTGCAGGTGCGTAAGAAACACCCTGGCAACCTTTCCTGTGTCAAGCCCCAGCCTCCTGCCTCTGGCCCCAGTATCAATCAGCGTGTTTTCAGCCTCGATGTAGTACACGTTGCAGCCGGCGCTGATATGCCACACCCCTGGAAAAAGCTCTTTCATTTGCAGTACTTCTTTTCCATTATGTAATCGCCAAACAGACAGCCCAGCCAGAACAGTATGATTATGGCCGACCAGTGGCCGCGGCGGTTGATTATGCTGCCGGCAAGATAACCTGCCATGTACCCTAAAATAATCAGGAAGAAGGGAAAACCCAGCTTGTGCTTTCGTATGTGGTACAGCCTTCCAACCAAAATGCCTGATATGAAAATTACAGCATAGCTTACAACTGCAGCGTCTATTATGAGCGAAACCGCAAGGCCCAGCACAAGCAGAGAGGCTGTGTAAAGCTCTGCCCAGGTTTCCAGCCAGTTCATCCCTTTCCCCCCTCAACCCACCAGTACCACGAAAGCCAGCCTGCAGTCCCTATGAGGATTGACAATATCCAGGAATATATGCCGATAATTGCCAGTATAACGTAGGCCATCAGAGTCCCTGCGATGAACGAGTACGCAAGCCGGCTCATGAAGAAGATGTGTATGCCGTTGAGCTTGGGAATGGGCAGCAGCTGGTAAAACAGCATCCATCCGTTGATGACTGCAGCATACAGGAAAAATTCAGGGAATATCCCCAGCTGCTTTGACATTGCAAGGCACAGGGTCATCAGAACAAGGTGCGCTATCGGCCCTGCTGCAGCAATCGTGCCGTAGGCTATGGTGTTAAGGCCGTAGCGGAACTTGCCGAGCCGAAGAATCATGTTGTGGTGCAGAAAGAGCCCGCCTGCAAGAATTACCGGAAACTTTCCTTTTGTGAGCAATGTGATTATGATGCTCATGCCAAGCCCCTGCGGCCACATGCGGTACTCGGCAGTGAATCCCTGATGCAGCGCCGCAACCTTCATCGCCCCGTCATACGCAAGGAAACTGGCAGCAACTATAGCCAGGGTCTTAAGGTAGTTGAGCAGCCATGGTATTAGCTCAAATACCGGCCTCTTGTCATCGTAGCCGAAGATGAAGGCGACCGCAAGGACTGTTATCACAATGTCGCGCAGCTCGCGCTCCTCCCAGCGGTAAAAGCGCTTTATCCGAAACCAGAGCTCGCCCATGGCAATGCTTTCTGTTAGCTGCTATTTAAATATTTGTCTGTCACAGGTTGCGCTTAGGCAGTCCGCATCAGACAGAAAAACCTGCTTCACATTGGTTAAGCCTGCCGGATTACACTGTTGTACCAGGGGTTAGAGATTAGGTTTATATAGACCGGAAAAGACCCGCTGGCGATGAAATGCACAAACTGCGGACATGCGCGCCTTAGGGGGTGCTATCTCACAAGCGACACTGGTGTTCTGTATCTTGTTGACGGAGAGCCCAGCCTGAAGAACCAGCTCATGGGAAAGAAAAAGCCGGTAAAAGCAATGCGCTGTGAAAAATGCGGACACTGCGAGCTTTTTTCAGGATGAACCCGCTCATCTGGATTGTCGCAATTGCAGTGGTTGCCATATTCTACTGGAAAGTATCTGCAGCAGTGCTTCTGGGCGCGCTGCAGTACCACTCGCGCACGCTGATTTCTGCTCTCAGGCTAAACATCATCCCTCTCATCAATTTTGACTATGAACTAACAAACCTCATCCTGATTTTTTCGCTCCTTGCGCTCGGCCTCCCCTTTGCGCTGCTAGCAATGCTCTCTGCAATTGCAGCGCACTTCATGCACGAAGAGATTGTAAGCATAGGGGGCATTGCAGACTTTGTTGCCAGAAGCTCGGTGCTGCTGCTTGTTGCAGGCACGCTCAGCCTGCCGCTTTCTGCGCTCATCCCGGCTGCGATTGTGTCATCCAAGGTGTTTGCAGCTGTGTTTGGCAGGCTTGTCTTCGGCGCAAGGCTTCTGTCTGTCAAAAACATTAAGGAAGCGTTCGCCTCTGCTGTGTATCTCTGGGCGTTTGGGGTGTATTGAACCTACACCTAAAACATTTATATTTGCTCTTGTTCTTTCCTTGTGTGATAAAAAGTGAACTACTCAAACCCAGAGTTTACGAGACACTTTGAAAAGACGGTCAGCGCAACAATCAAAAAATATTCTCTCATCAAGAAGTCTGACAGGCTCGTTGTGGCAGTCTCAGGCGGCAAGGATTCTGTTGCGTGCCTGTATAATTTGAAAGGATATGCTCCGATAGCGCTTGCTATAGACGAGGGAATCGGGGGGTACAGGGATAAGACCTTAAGGGACTTGAGAAGGTTCTGCAGCGAGCACGGCATCCCCCTTAAAGTAGTCAGCATGAAGAAAGAATTTGGATTTACCCTGGATAAGGCACTAAAGCGCACAAAGGAGAAGCCCTGCACTGTCTGCGGGGCAGTCAGGAGGTATCTGATAAACAGGCATGCAAGGAAGCTGAAGGCTACAAAGCTTGCCACTGGCCACAACCTGGATGACGAGGCCCAGTCAGTCATAATGAACATATTTCGCAACCAGCTTGAGGTCTCTGCCAGGCTTGGGCCCATGACTGGCCTTGTCAAGGATAAGCGCTTCATCCCAAGGATCAAGCCCATTTACTTCCTGACTGAAAAAGAGGTTGCTGCCTATGTGTTCCTCAAGGGCTTCGGAGTAAGGTATGTTGAATGCCCTTATGCAAGAGACAGCTACAGGGGCAGGATTCAGGAGCTGTTGAATGAATACGAGCACAGCCGCCCAGGCACCAAAAGGAACATAATAAAGGGGTTTTTAAAGCAGCTGCCTGAGCTAAGGAAAAAGCATGCTACTGATGAGAAGATTGGGGTGTGTGGGGCTTGCGGGGAGCCGGCTAGGGGGGAGTTGTGCAAGGTCTGTGAGATAGTGGAAAGCATACGCTCAACCGGATGAGAATGCATATGGCATGAAAACTCAGTGCTTATATATCAAATAAACATTATGCAGTTCATGCCACGCGTATGCCTTGCATTTCCAAGGTTCAGGTACACCTCAGGGGATCCGCCGCTCGGTTTGCTTTCAATTGCAGCATATATGCGAGAGCACATACCTGGCCTGGATCTGCTCTTTCTGGATGGCACATTCAGTAATGAACCCAAGAGTTTCGGAAATAAAATTGGGACATTTCAGCCGGAGTATCTTGGAATATATGCAGACAGTTATTGTCTTCCTGAGGCATTAAGGGTTGCCAAAGCAGGAAAGCGGGCCGGCAGTTATGTTGTGCTGGGAGGTCCGCTTCCCTCTGTTTGGCCAGGCATCATTCAAAACCCATGCGTTGATGCGCTTGCGATAGGTGAGGCTGAGATAAGTTTCACAGAGCTTGTAACAACCTCAAAAAAATCTCTGTTTCCAAAAGGATTCGTCAGAAAGGCCGGAAAGGAGATTATTGCCAGCGGTGAGCCTGACAGGCCTGATATAAACACGTTGCCTTTTCCTGCCAGAGATTTAGTTTTAATGGACAAGTACATTGATGCCTGGTACCACTTGCCATACTTAACTAACTTGAGAGGTACGTCGGTTATTGGGTCAAGAGGTTGTAACTACAGTTGCAGTTACTGTCAACCTAACCTTCGGTGCATTTTCGGCAAGAAAACAAGATATGTGGCTCCTGCAAGATTGGTGAAGGAGCTATTGTATTTGAGAAAGAGGTACTGCCTAAATGCATTCCACCTCCAAGACGACACGCCAACAAGCAACAGGGCATGGCTTAAAGAGTTCTGCAAGGGCCTGCAGGAGTCAGGAAATCGTTTTTTTTGGTCCTGCAACAGCAGAGCAGACATGTTGGACGCCGCAACACTTCGCATGCTCAGGAAAGCGGGGTTAATTGAGATACGCATTGGCATTGAATCCTGGTCAGAAAGAGTGAGAAACGCAGTATACCTAAAAAAAATAACGAACCGGCAGATTATTTCAACAATAATGTGCGCAAAAAAAATTGGCTTGAGGGTGTTTGGCTATTTTATGCTCGGCGCTCCGACAGAAACAATTCCGGAAATCAGGAGCACTATTGGTTTTGCTGCAAGGTCGCCTCTGGACAGGGCTACTTTTTCCATTGCCACTCTGCTGCCCGGCACATACCTTCACAGAAAATATTTTGCATATAAGAAAACGACAAACATAAGGCGGGCAATGGATTACTATCGGGTGAGCGCGGGCTGCGCATCAGGTATTTCTGGAAGTAAACTTGAGTGCCTGAAGAAGCTTGCATATCTTTCATTTTACTGCCACCCGAGAAGGGTTGGGCAGACCATACATACCTTGAGACAGACACGTCAGGCCCGCCATCTGCTCAAGCGGTTCTGACTTATCCTTTTTTGTACAGAAATATCTCCTGGCTCAGGATTGTGTGGTTATGGATGAGGGAATAATTCTTATGTAATAGTGCTTCTTTTAGCTCAGTCACATTGTATATCCTTGTGAACTCTTCTATCTTATCCACTTCCCTTGACACGTGTCCGCTGTAGAAGTAGCTGCAATCAGACAAGTCATCCAAGAGCTGGAATGCAAATATGCTTTGAACACTGAATACTTTCATTTCCAGGGGATATACGAAAGGTAGCAAAGTTGAACGACCATTAGTGAATAACACACAACTGTTGTTAAGCTGCAAATCTGCCCTAACAAGATGGTTATACTCCTCCCTTGGCCCTGGGATAGGTAAAGCAGCATGATAAAGATTTATGTCCTCCGCCAACATAATTGCTGAAGCAAGGCACAGTATACTGACAGCTGCGTAAACATAAAGCTTTTTTGTCTTAAAGAGGGAAACGAATTCCCCCAGCGAGAATCCAGAAAAGAGTATCATGGGTATTAGGAGGCTGCAGTGCCTGTTGTTGGCTGAAATAGGGCTTGCAGTTATTATTGAATAAGTGGTTGCATAAGCCAGGTAGTACAGGACAAAAAAGGCTGCTTCTCTTCTTTTCTTGAAAAAAGCCAGGATAACCCCAAGCATTGTAAGCAGCTTAATGTGCAGGCTAAATGGCTGCAAAAAAAGATTCACGTTGGCTGGCAGACCTATTCTTAGCTGGATAAAAAAATTACGCAGATACTCCCCGGCCTGGTTTGTTTCTTCTACCGGCAAAACATGCATGCCGTAAGCGTTCCAGTTCTGGTCATATGTGACTGTCAGCAGTATCAATGCCGGAACGGCAGCAGCCAGCAGCACATAATTTTGAAGTGGCACTCTTCTTAGGAAAATCATCTGGCAGAGAAAATAAAGTGGTATTATCAGAAAATATTCTGGCTTTGCCTGAAAGGCAATGAACAGGGATAACAGGCTCAGGTACAAATCCCTTTTACTGCCGAACCGTATGTACCTGAATAAAAGCATAAAGGTCAGTGCAGAAAAAAAGACTGCAGTCGCAGTGTAACTTTCGGTTGATGTGACCGCCAGATATGCGCTGGAGAGGGCTGATGCAAGTGCACAGCCTGCTGCCTTGAACCTGTCCTCAAATACATACTTGCCAAGATAGTAGAAAACGATTACTGATAGCGAGCCGAGGATTATGTTAATCATGATTATGCCGGGGATTGTCGCACCAAAAACAGAAGTGAAAATCTTCAAGAACAATAAGTGCCCCTTTAGCCTGTAATCCCAGAAAGAGAGCAGGCCAATGAATGGCTGCCTTAATTTTTCAACAATCATTGTTGACAGAACTGCCCTCTCCATATGGGGCGTCACAAAAAAGTGCCTGATTAGTATCCCTGCTAAAAATGCCGGAACGAATATAAGGTGTTTTCTTCTCGCCTTTACGCTGCGAAGGCCAAGATAGAGCAGGCATCCAAACGCAAGGTACCACAAGATGCCGCCTAAAAACCTAAGCTCTGGTCGCGAGTATGCCTTGATAATCAGACCTTCAAGAAAAAAGAACGAAACTGGCCAAACAGCCAGATATGCGCAGAGCAACACTGCAAACACTATTTTGTTTTCCAGCTTACTTATCCACATTTTCGTATCCATAGATGTGATAATACACAAGAAGGTATCTGAAGTCGAGTCCGTCTCTCCTGCCATGTATGAGATAGGCGGCCAGCCTCATAAAGTACACATGCTTTTCCCTGACAACAGTCGCCACAAGGCGTTTTGGAAACGTCTTAATGTATGCGAGTTTCTGAAGCAGATCTGCTCTCCATGCAGGCAGGCGGGGTGCGCTTACCACTGCCCCATAGGTTATGTTGTCCGAGGAGTCCATGCGGTGCTGAAGAATTTTGGCCCCGTATGCCTTGGCGAGAGACTTTGACTGCCCGGATATTGGTTTATACATGAAAAATGCAGTTCTTGCCGAACCTAGTTCCTGCGCAAACCTAATTGTTTTTTGCACTGTCTGAAATGTGTCCGCCGGCCCGCCGAGCATAAAGAAACTGGTGAAGGAAATTCCTGCGTTCCTTGCCTCCCCGATTATGTCCAGAACCTGCCTGTTGCTGAAGTTTTTGTTGTAAACATTTCTTCTTATGTTTTCGTCGCCTGTTTCTATCCCCGCCCTTAGTATTGCACAGCCTGATTGCGCAAGCATCCTGATTTTTTCTGAGTCAAGGTGATCAATTCTGCTGAACATGCTGTATTTCAGCTTCCTGTGCATCCCCTCTGAAATATAAGCCTTACAAAAACGTTCAAGCCACTCTCTGGACTGCGTAGGCACCTGATCAAACAGCTGTGCAAATCTTAGGCCCCTGTGCCTGTATTTCTCATAATGGTGTTTAATTTCCAAAGCATAATCTTCCGGGCTGCGGACGCGAAAATAGGTGCCTGCAGCAGCCTCGCTCATGCCCCTGGCATCGCAAAATGAGCATGCGTATGGGCAGCCCCTGCTGCCTATCACATAAATCATTCCAAGGTAATAGAAGTACTTGTCCAGGTCTTCCCAGAGAGACCAGTCAGGGTATGGAAGACTGTCCAGGTCCCTCAAGAACCTTCCTTTGCCGGTACGAATTATCCTGCCGTTGCTTTTTTCCCAAATTCCAGCAATTTTCCTGTGCTTCCTGGCTTCCAGGCTGTCAAGGTATCCTGTGAGGCTGTGTTCCCCGTCCCCTATGCAGACACTGGAAACACCGGGAATCGTAAGGGTTTTTTCAGGGTGTATGCTTGCGTGATACCCGCCCAGGATAATCCGGGCGTCTGTTGCCTTTCTTAGCTCCGTGACAATCTCCCTGATATAGTTCATATACAGGGTTGTTGTGGATATGCCAACCACTGCTGGTTTATGTCTGACAACGGCACTGTGTAAATGCCTCTTCCAGTGTCTTCTGTGGAAAGTCAAATCAACAATAGATGCGCTGTGCTCACTTCTTTCGTTTATGTAAGTTGCCAGGCTTGTCGTCGCAATATCCATGGCACTAAAATCGCCCCCTAGATTGGGGTTGACAAACAGCATTCGCATAGCCAGACCAGAGCAGGGGCTGTTTTTGAAGTTTTCGTTTTTATCAGCAATAGATTCAAGAGCAGCCTTGTCCATGATTTTCACCAAGAAGGGGCAGGCCTGGTCCTGCTC